>DATHGE010000319.1:0-4466 GCA_035317805.1 Flavobacterium sp.
CCCCGATGAATCCGGGCGCAAAAAAACCAATGATAAACATAATCGAACCCAACGCGCCGAACAAATGCATCGGTCTTTTACCAAATCGTGACAAAAACCAGATCGTAATCAGGTCGAGAAACCCGTTGATGAAACGCTCCATCCCAAATTTGGTCTCACCGTATTTGCGCGCCTGGTGCTTCACGACCTTTTCGCCGATTTTCCCAAATCCGGCATTTTTGGCCAGGACCGGAATATAGCGGTGCATTTCGCCCGAAACCTCAATGTTCTTTACGACTTCAATATTATAAGCTTTGAGTCCGCAGTTGAAATCGTTCAACGCTACGCCCGAAGTTTTCCGCGCAGCCCAGTTGAACAGTTTCGACGGCAGATTTTTAGAGAACATCGAATCGTATCGTTTCTTTTTCCAACCCGAAACCAAATCATAATGGTCGTTGACGATCATGTTATACAATTCCGGAATTTCTTCGGGATTGTCCTGCAGGTCGGCATCCATCGTAATGACCACATCGCCCAAAGCTTTGGCGAAACCGGCGTGCAAAGCCTGTGATTTTCCAAAATTCTTGAGAAACCGGATGCCTTTGATATTTGGGTTTTCGGCGGATAATTTGCTGATGATTTGCCACGAACTATCGGTGCTTCCGTCATCGATAAAAATCACTTCGTAAGAAAAATTGTTGCTTTTCATTACGGAAACGATCCAGTTATGGAGTTCAATCAGCGATTCTTCCTCATTGAGAAGCGGAATGATTATGGATAAATTCATTTACTCGTTGTGCGAAGATTTGGTTTTGAAAATTAACGCGAGTATCGCAGCGAAAATGGCGTTGAAAACAAAGCTGAATAGCAGACCTAACATTTGCTTAGCCGGGGAGTAGTTATCCGTTTTTTGCATATCGGCTATTATTGTATTGATATCAGAAGCCTTGGTTCCCAATTTCTGCATCACTTCCACCGTATATTTTATGGTCATTTCCTGTAACGTTGCCTTAAGCGAAGGATCGACAAAATTAAAAAGGACGATATTAAACAGGACCGACATGGTACTTGCAATTACCGCGGCAATAAAATATACCGTAAAGGCCTCTTTGAAAGTAATGGTATTGTTGAGCTGTTTCTTTGTTTTTGAAACCAACATGGCGCCGATGATGATGAAAACTGCCATTGAGAGCAAACCAACCCAGGGCTTCATAAATAAGGTGACGTCGACTGAATAAATGACTGCCGTGACAAGGATTGAGAAGATTCCTAATATAACACCGTAGGTAATACCGTTTTTCTTGATAATTTCGTTCATAATTTCAGATTTGAATTAATCCACAAATATACTAATTCCGCCCTAAATTTGTTTCGAAGCCCGAAATTAAAAAAATACACATAAACATTTGATAATTAAAAAAAAACTGTAAATTTGCAGGCTTAAAATAATAAAGTAAAACAAAAAGTTATAACCGGTTTATACCTTTCCATTACGAAAGCAGCAAGGCAAGTTATAATTATCATAGAAAAAAGAATTACCATGAAAAAAGGAATCCACCCGGAAAATTACAGATTAGTTGCTTTTAAAGACATGTCGAACGACGAAGTTTTTATCACTAAATCTACTGCAGAAACAAGAGAAACAATCACTCACGAAGGTGTTGAATACCCGGTTGTGAAAATGGAGATCTCCAGAACATCACACCCTTTTTACACAGGTAAATCTAAATTGATCGATACAGCAGGACGTATCGACAAATTCAAAACCAAATATGCAAAACACGGGAAATAAGAATTCCGGTTTTCAATATACCAAGAGCCTTTCCGTATGGAGAGGCTTTTTTATTTTGAGTTAACATGATTTACTTTGAAACTTTGTAACTTTGGCTTCATGTTTAAATGAGGCGAATTTTTTTTCGGCTTCCGAATTAAACAAATTGACAAATCAACGAATCAACTTCTTATGAACTACATACTTTTTGACGGAACCGTCCGCAATTCCTTACTGCCATTTACCTTTACACGTCCTGTGGCCGATATCAGGATCGGAATTTTAACCATCCGCGAAAAATGGGAGAAATACTTGGGCACGACCACGACGACCTTGACTGAAGAATACCTTTCGGAAAAATTCCCGATGGTCGAAATGGAAGAAAACGTCATGATCAACGCTTCGTTCCTGCCGAATGAAGTCTTATCTGAAATGGTCAAAAGCCTCGAACCGAACCAGGCGATTTTTAAAGGCGAGGAAGTGATCGCGTTTTTCACGCAGGATACACAGGAAGAAGTCGATTTTGACAAATATGAAATCATCGATTATAAGGAAGAATGTCTTTTTGTAGCCAACACCTGGGATATTTTTGCCAAGAACGACGCGGCTTTGCGCGAAGATTTCGAACTGCTCACCGAAGACAGGATTTCACAGCCGATCCCAAAAAGCGTCAACGTCATCAGTCCCGAAAATATATTTATCGAAGAAGGCGCGAAGCTCGAATTCGTAACCTTAAACGCATCAACCGGACCAATTTATATCGGCAAGGATTCCGAAATTATGGAAAATTCCGTTATCCGCGGGCCGTTTGCACTTTGCGAAGGCGGACAGGTAAAAATGGGCGCGAAAGTCTACGGTGCAACGACCGTCGGGCCGCACTCGAGAATCGGAGGCGAAGTGAGCAATTCGGTGCTTTTCGGCTATTCCAATAAAGGGCATGACGGATTTTTAGTGAATTCCGTTTTGGGCGAATGGTGTAATCTTGGCGCCGACACGAACAATTCCAACCTCAAAAACAATTACGAAGAAGTCAAACTGTGGAGCTATGAAACCGGCGGATTCGAAAAAACCGGACTGCAGTTCTGCGGCCTCATGATGGGCGACCACTCCAAATGCGGCATCAACACGATGTTCAATACCGGAACCGTCATTGGCGTAAGCACCAATATTTTCGGCAGCGGTTTCCCGAGAAATTTCGTGCCGAGCTTTTCATGGGGCGGCGCATCGGGATTTACGACCTACATCACCAAAAAAGCGTTCGAGACCGCAAGAATCGTAATGTCACGGCGCCACGTCGAATTCGACGAAAAGGAAGCCGCGATTTTGGAACATGTGTTTGAGGAAACTAAAAAATGGAGAAAAGAGTAATAATTTAACAATTGATAATGCCAGGATTGTGTTGAACGATCCTGGCATTTTTTTAGGAGCTGGTTCCTGCTGTCCGCTATATCTTTTGCTTCGTAAACTCCGCAAAAGGATACCGCTTCCATCAGGGCTAGGGCAGGCGATTTATAAATCACGTTAATCGTTCTTTAAAAAATTCCCATTCTTATCAAATTCCAAATCAATGTTGCCTGTTAAATCAACGTCGACGTCATTGTGTCCGTAATCGATATGCGTAATCTGTGCGTCGGGATAATTCTTTTTGCAGTAATCCACAATTTTCGGATCGATGAAAGCGGTCGGGATCGGTTTGTCGTTTCCGTCGACTTCGCGGTATTTCCCGTCTTTCCAGAATTCGACTTCGGTGCCGTCGGCTAAAATTACTTCGTAGCCTTTTTCTCCGTGTTCTGCATCTTTCTTCGCTTTTTCTACGCCAATTCCATTGAAATGCTGTTTGAGGAATTCATTCGCGGCTGGCGGCAGTTCGGCGGTGGTGATTTTTTTCTGGGCATTTGCCGTCACTGCAACGAAGAGCAATGCGGCTGCGATGGTGTTTCTCGTTTTCATACTGTCGTGTTTTATAGTTGGATTTAAATTTACAAAAACACAAAAGGAAGCGCAAAACATTTAAGACCACTTTAATGCTTTGGAAATTAAAGCGTTAAAAATCATCAGTCTCATTTTAGGAAACCGATTATTGTATGTAAATTTGCGCACTCTTTTGAAAACAAAATGTTCAGTTGAGATGCGTTAGATTTGAAATTAAAAGGAGGACAGCCAGTGGCTGTCAGGTATCCTTTCGCGTTAGGGATAGAGGCAAGGTACCGTGTACCGCCGAAAGCCCGACCCGCAGGGAAACGCCCACATGAATAACATAAAATGGAAAAGAAAAAAGTCGCTTTTTATACGCTCGGATGCAAACTGAATTTTTCAGAGACTTCCACGATTGCGCGCAATTTTCAGGACGAAGGTTTTGAGCGCGTGGATTTTGAGGAAGTCGCCGATATTTATGTGATCAATACCTGTTCGGTGACGGAAAATGCCGACAAGCAGTTCAAGCAGTATGTAAAAAAGGCGATGAAACTCAACGATAAGGCGTTTGTGGCGGCGGTTGGCTGTTATGCACAATTGAAACCCGAAGAACTCGCGGCGGTTGACGGCGTGGATCTGGTTTTGGGTGCGACAGAGAAATTCAAGATCACCGATTACATCAACGATCTGTCGAAAAACGACATGGGCGAGGTGCATTCGTGCGAGATTTCGGAGGCCGATTTTTATGTAGGAAGTTACTCGATTGGCGACCGGACAAGGGCCTTTCTGAAAGTCCAGGATG
>DATHGE010000320.1:0-10821 GCA_035317805.1 Flavobacterium sp.
TTCAAATATTATTACCCGACAAATGATCTCGTTACAGGCCCGGATATCTTGTTCTTCTGGGTGGCGCGGATGATTATTGCGGGATACGAATATACCGGAAAGAAACCATTCACAAACGTTTACCTGACCGGATTGGTCCGCGACAAGCAAAGAAGAAAAATGTCCAAGTCGCTGGGAAATTCGCCTGACCCGTTGGATTTAATTGATAAATTCGGTGCCGATGGTGTCCGTGTTGGATTGCTGTTGAGCGCTTCAGCAGGAAACGACATTATGTTCGACGAGGAATTATGCAACCAGGGCAAATCATTTTCCAATAAAATATGGAACGCATTCCGACTCATTAAGGGCTGGGAGGTTTCTGACAGCATTCCGCAACCGGAATCTTCCAAAATGGCGGTCGAATGGTTTGCCGCAAAATTACAGCAGGCGCTTGTTGAAATCGAAGACCATTTCGAAAAATACAGGATTTCTGATGCATTGATGGCGATTTACAAATTGGTATGGGATGATTTCTGTTCGTGGTTCCTCGAAATGATCAAACCCGCTTACCAACAACCAATTGACAAGGCCACTTTCGACAGCGCCATTGATATGCTCGAGAACAACCTCAAATTACTGCATCCTTTTATGCCATTCCTGACCGAGGAAATTTGGCAGCACATCGCAGAAAGAAACACCGATGAAGCTTTGATCGTTTCAACCTGGCCCGAAATGAAACCTTTCGATGCCAAATTGATCGCCGATTTCGAAAATGCGGCAGAAGTGATTTCGGGAATCCGAAGCATCAGGAAAGACAAGAATATTGCTTTTAAGGATGTTATCGATTTAAAAGTCGTTAACAATGATAAGATTTCCACTCATTTTGATTCGGTCATCATGAAACTTGGCAACATTACAGTTTTGGAGTACATTTCTGAAAAAGTTGACGGCGCTTTGTCGTTCCGTGTCAATTCGAATGAATATTTCATTCCGGTTACAGGTGCAATCAATATAGAAGAAGAAATCGCAAAATTGACGGAAGAGCTGAAATATACGCAGGGTTTCCTAAAGTCGGTGCAGTCCAAACTCTCCAATGAAAAATTTGTGGGCGGCGCGCCCGAAAAGGTTCTCGAGATGGAAAGAAAAAAAGAGGCTGATGCGTTATCGAAGATTGCCATGATAGAACAGAGCCTTACTAATCTGAAATAAAAAAAATCCCAGGTTTTAAACTTGGGATTTTTAATTTAATATTTTCTTCGCATCGCGTCTTCGTATCGTTCGCTGGCCTTTGTCCAATTGATTACATTGAAGAAATTGTCGATGTAATTCTTGCGCTTGTATTGGAAATTGAGGTAATAGGCGTGTTCCCAAACGTCAATAGCCAATATCGGCATTCCTTTTATCGCAGCCTGCGGCATTAACGGATTGTCCTGGTTGGGCGTACTCGTAATTTGCAGTTTCCCGGCCTTATCTGAAACCAGCCATGCCCAGCCCGAACCGAATTGTTTGGAAGCGGCGTCTTCAAAAGCGGTCTTGAAATTCTCAAAAGATCCGAAATCGCGTTTGATCGCTATGGCTAAGGTATCTTTCGGTTCACCGCCGCCTTTCGGAGCCATGCAATCCCAGAAAAAGGTATGGTTGTAATAACCGCCGGCATTGTTGCGCAGATCGGCGTTGCTCATGTCGAGTTTGGAAAGTATCTCCTCAATCGGTAATTTTTCGAGTTCGGTTCCTGCGACAAGCTTATTGAGATTGTTGGTGTAAGTCAGGTAATGCTTGGAATAATGGATTTCCATAGTTAAGGCGTCCAGATTCGGCGCCAGCGCATCATAAGTATAAGGCAGTTTAAGCATTTGAAACGCGCCATCATCGGCCTTGACATCATCGGGTTCACCAAGCGTCACTTTTTCCTCGGCGGCAGGAAGCGGCACTTCAACCACTTCTGTCAGTTTCTTATTGTTGCAGGATTGCAGCAGTGCAAATAATGAAAAACACAACAGCACAAAATTTGTCTTTTTCATGGGAATGGATTTATTTTCTTAATGAATTTATCGCGTCGATATACAATTCCTTCGCTTCGTCTATCGAGAGGTGGCTAATCTGTAACCAGGCATTTGTCTTAAAGGCATTCCGCAAATCAAAATTGGGATTGAACGTCGACATCGGACTTCCTGAAGTCGCCTGTTTGTAATAGGCATAGAGACGCAGCTGCACATCTTGCGGCAGTTCCGACTGTGTCATTGCGTCTGCAACTTCAACAGCTTCCTTAAAGCGAATATCTAAATCTTTTTTTGACATTAAGATTTTATGGCAATGACGGTTTTTCCGCCAACAGCCTTTTCATTAAGTTTTACTTTGATCTCAGTACCTAAAGGTAAAAATAAATCCACTCTCGAACCAAATTTTATAAATCCGGCATCGGTTCCCTGGATAACTTGCATGCCTTCTTCGGCATAATTGACGATTCTTTTGGCCAGAGCGCCGGCAATCTGTCGGTACAGGATTTCACCGAAAACACGGTTTTCCACAACAACGGTTGTGCGTTCATTTTCGGTACTGGCTTTCGGATGCCACGCTACGAGGTATTTCCCAGGATGGTATTTGCTGAATTTCACTTTTCCGTTAACCGGGTAACGTGTGACGTGTACATTTATCGGCGACATGAAGATGGAAACCTGCAGCCTTTGGTCTTTAAAATATTCCGATTCGAAAACTTCTTCAATTACAACCACTTTCCCGTCAACAGGGGCAATGATATGGTTGTCGCTGATCTCGACATTCCTTTGCGGGTTCCTGAAAAACTGCAAGATCATCAGCAGGAAAAACAGGATGCCCAGCATAACCGTCATCCGGAGCCATGGTAAAATGATGAAATGGTCGGCCAATAAAAGGAATACAACGGTTAAGGTTGTTGAGATAAGGATAATCTTTGCGCCTTCTTTATGAAACATAATTTAAGATTTGATATAATAAAAATACAAATGGTGCTACAAATATAATACTATCCAGCCGATCTAGAATGCCTCCGTGGCCTGGCATTATCTTTCCGCTGTCTTTTATGCCGGCCAATCGTTTGAATTTTGATTCGACCAGGTCGCCGATCGTCCCGAAAATGCTGACAATGAGCGATATCATAATCCAATGACCAATGGTAGATCCGGTAATAAAAAATTTAGCGATCAGAATGCTGAAAATAACTGCGAATACGAGTCCGCCCAAAAAACCCTCAATGGTTTTCTTCGGAGAAATCCGCTCAAACAATTTATGTCTTCCTATTGATTTCCCAACTACAAACGCAAAAGTGTCGTTGGCCCAGATCAGTATAAAAATGGCGATGATGATTTTTGGATCGTAGCGATTCCCGATAAACGGAATTTTTGTAATCAGGATAATCGGAAGGATGACGTAACCGATCAGGAAAACGTATTTCGAAAGCGTGTCAATCGGCCTGTTGTTCTTTTCGAATAAAAAAAAGATACACCTGACGGAAACGAAAAGTGTCGCGCCAAGCAACATGACTTCCGCGCGATGGCTCATTGGAAAAAACGAAAACAGCAGGAAACCCAAAATCGCAATCGCAATAGGGAAGGTGCTTTTGAGGTGAACCAGGTTGCAGAATTCGACAACGGTAATGATGAGGAAAATTCCAAAAAGGAGTAAAAAACTATTCAGGAATAAAGTAGCTGTAATTAATAAGATAATATATACAACCCCGGATAGTGTTCTCGTGAGCGTTTCATTCATCTTAAAGATCTTCTAAAAGCAATAAATACAGGTTTTTGGCAGAACTTCCATATTGAAGGAAATCTTCCTCTTTTGCTTTTTCGAAATATTTGATGGTGGTAATATTGGTAGGATAATCTTTGTCGTATTTCTTTTTGATGACACGAAGCCCGTCGCTTTTACTTTCGAGAATCTGGCTCGTTGTGGCGATAATGACAATGTTTACCGGAAGGTCGTTGGGTTTGTTTTGCTTGATTTGGTTGGAAGAGAAGAGAATCGAGCCCTCATCTGCAATCAGGTTTTCGCAGCTGGCCAAAAGGAATTTTGGATCCGCAGGATTCTTATACTCGAGCTTGTTTTCCTCAAGCATGCTGTACAATTTCGGCTCAAAACAAATGGCTTCCGATTCGAACCAGTCATTTTCCTCAAGAATATTCTCAAATTGTTCCTTTACTTCATCGAGGTTTTCGCAGTATAAAAACTTACCGCCGTTTTTCTTGAAATTGAACGTAAATTTTTCATCAGCGGGAGCCGAAAGATTGGCTTGCAAATTGTTAAATTCACTCTCTTTCTCTTCATCTGAAGAGTCATTGCCCGCGCCAAAAAATTTCCTGAAAAGACTCATATAAAATGTTCCTGATGGTTATGTTTCCGTTCGAAAACATTCAAAGATAAAAAAATCTTAATTCAAAAACATTTGAAATACCATTTTTTTTAAATATCAATGATTTTCTTACAAAGACGTTTCTTCCTGCAGGTTGCTGTCGAAAGTGCGCTTCCCGAAAATGGTCTCAAGATCGTCTTTAAAAATGACTTCTTTTTCGATAAGGATGTCGGCCAATTGGTTGAGTTTGTCCTTATTTTCCTCAAGGATTTTGATTGCCCTTTCATATTGGCTTTCAATCAATGCGGAAATTTCCTTGTCGATTGTAATCGCCGTATCCTCAGAATAAGGCTTCGAGAAACTGTATTCGCTTTGTCCGGATGAATCGTAATAGGTTACGTTTCCGATCTTATCGTTGAGTCCGTAAATCGTCACCATCGCACGTGCCTGTTTGGTCACTTTTTCGAGGTCGCTCAAAGCGCCCGTGGAAATCCTGTCGAAAGTTACTTTTTCAGCGGCACGTCCGCCCATGGTGGCACACATTTCGTCAAGCATCTGGTCCGGGCGCACAATGAGTCGTTCTTCGGGTAAATACCAGGCTGCGCCCAAACTTTGCCCTCTTGGCACAATGGTCACTTTTACCAATGGTGCCGCGTGTTCGAGCATCCAGCTTACTGTTGCGTGGCCGGCTTCATGGATTGCGATTGCTTTCTTTTCTTCCGGGGTTACGATTTTATTTTTCTTTTCGAGTCCGCCAACAATACGGTCAACGGCATCGAGGAAATCCTGTTTGTCAACCGCTTTCTTATCGTTTCTTGCAGCGATCAGCGCGGCTTCGTTACAAACGTTTGCGATATCTGCACCTGAAAATCCCGGGGTTTGTTTTGCAAGGAAATCGGTATCGAGGTTTTCGACTTTTTTCAACGGTGCCAAATGCACTTCGAATATTTCCTTGCGTTCCCGGATGTCCGGAAGGTCAACGAAAATCTGCCTGTCGAAACGTCCCGCACGCATCAACGCTTTGTCGAGAACATCGGCGCGGTTGGTTGCAGCCAGAACGATTACGTTCGAATTGGTTCCGAAACCGTCCATTTCTGTGAGCAATTGGTTCAGTGTATTTTCGCGCTCGTCGTTTCCGCCTGACATGTTGTTCTTGCCACGCGCTCTTCCGACAGCGTCAATTTCGTCTATAAAAATAATCGCGGGGGATTTTTCTTTTGCCTGTTTGAACAGATCACGGACACGCGAAGCACCGACTCCAACGAACATTTCCACGAAATCAGAACCTGATAAAGAGAAGAAAGGCACTTTGGCTTCACCGGCTACGGCTTTTGCCAATAAGGTTTTTCCGGTTCCCGGAGGTCCGACCAAAAGCGCACCTTTAGGAATTTTTCCGCCAAGGTTGGTATATTTTTCAGGGTTTTTGAGGAATTCTACAATTTCCTGGATTTCTTCTTTGGCGCCTTCGAGTCCGGCGACGTCTTTAAAAGTCGTCTTGATGTCGGTTTTTTCGTCGAACAGTTTCGCCTTCGATTTTCCGATATTGAAAATCTGTCCGCCGCCACCGCCACCGCTGCTGCTCATTTTGCGCATGATGTAAATCCACAGGCCGATGATGATTACGATAGAGAAGAGGTTGAACATATCCGACCAGTTGCTTTTCTGGAGGAAATTGAAGTCTTTGAGTTTTCCTTCGGCAACAGCAGTTTCCATTTTTTTCTGGAAAATCTCGTCGTTACCGATATCAAAAACATAATGCGGCCCTTTGTTTTCATGGTTGAAAAAATCTTTGGAAACCGCTTTGTGCTGTTTTTCTTTCAGGGCTTTCGGGGTCAGGTATACTTCGGCTTCGGCCTTATTATAGATGATTACTTTCGCCACATCACCGTTTTCAAGGAAAGTGTTGAATTTGGAAGCAGTCGTTTTGGCAGGCTCCTGAAATGTAGCACCGCCGCCGCTAAAGAAAATCGATGCAAAAATGATGATTACGGCTCCATAAAGAAACCACGGATTCATTTTCATTTTGTTTGGATTTGGTTTATTATCGTTGGCCATTAGTTGTTTTTTCTTTAGTATTTATTGGCAATGGTAGTGATTTTGGCATCACCCCAAAGGCTTTCAATATTGTAATATTCACGGATCTGTTTCTGGAAAACATGCACCACAATGTTGACATAATCCATCAGCACCCATTCGGCGTTGTCCGCGCCTTCCACGTGCCATGGTTTGTCTTTAAGTTCTTTTGAAACTGTTTTTTGGACCGAGTTAACAATCGCGTTAACCTGTGTATTTGAATTTCCGTTGCAGATGATGAAATAGTCGCAGGCTGCGTTGTCTATTTCCCTTAAATCCAGAATGTCTATATCGTTGCCTTTTACTTCTTCAATTCCTTTGATGATATTTGCCAGTAAAACATCATTATTCACTATCTTTTTAGCCATTTATTATTTTTATATAAGTCTGCAAAGTTACCATTTTTTGTGATTAAATTTGAACCTTAACACAAGATTAAATTCTGTATATTTTTTTTCCGGATGCGATTAGTCAAACTTGATGCCATAGACTCGACGAACGATTACCTCAAAGGTTTGTCGAACAGCCAGCCTGTCGAAAATTTTACCGTTGTCACCGCCGAAAACCAGACAAAAGGAAAGGGGCAAATGGGCGCGGTATGGAATTCTGAAATTGGTAAAAACCTTATTATGAGTGTCTTGGTTAAAAATGTGCTTTCGGATATCAGTTTGATCTACCACCTTAATGTCGCTGTCGCATTGGCTGTGATTGAGGCCTTACAGAAGCAAAATATTCCGGATCTGAGCATCAAATGGCCAAACGACATAATGGCAGGAAATAAGAAAATTGGCGGAATTCTGATTGAAAACAGTATTAAGCCTGACGGCGAGATCCATTCGATTGTAGGTTTGGGACTCAATGTCAACCAGAAAAATTTCGAAAATCTGCCAAAAGCATTTTCGTTGGCTTTGGTTGCCGAAAGAGATTTTGACAAGGAAATGTTGTTGCTTGAAATAATCGACCGTATGAAAACCAATATCGGACAATTAATGGAAAACCCTGATTTGCTCTGGCAGGCTTATACCGGCCATTTATTCAAAAAAGGAATCCCGATGCCGTTTGAAAATCAGGACGGAAAGCAATTCATGGGAATTATCGAAGGCGTAGAACCAGACGGAAAACTTCGCATACTACTCGAAGACGATACTTTTGCAACTTTCGGGCTCAAAGAAATCCAGATGCTGTACTAAATAAAAAACCTCCCGGATTGGAAGGTTTTTGCTGTTTTGAATTTCAAAATCTGCTATCTTATATCAGTAATCTACAATTACAATTTGTGCATATTCGAAGCCAGCGTCTCAATAAATTTGGAGATCGGACCTTTCACCATCATCGCCATCATCGCATTGAATTCGCCTTCAAAAAGCAATTGCACATCCGATTTGTTTTCTGAAACCGAGACGATATTCGCCGTCAGTGTAAACGGAAGCTTGTCGCTCGCAGCACCTAAAACCAATTTAACAGGCGGCAATTTCTCCTTCATCTTCAACTTGATTTCGGGCATGCCTTTGAGTCCGAAGATAAACGAATCGTCGCCAGTGACTTCAAATTTGGCGATGGTTTCGGGCATCAGTTTTTCAAAATTCTTCACATCCGACAACTGATCGAACATATGCTGTGCAGATTGGTCTACGCTAACTTTCGGGCTTTCTAAATTCATTTATTTTTTTGTTGGATTATAAATTTTGGTTTCTGACAGCTGTTACCCGCAATCTTATTGGTCTGTAGCCTGTCCTGAATTACACTTCAACGCCCCAGGTAGACGGACTAAAACTCCATTCTTTCAAAGTTTCCTGCTCTTCTTCAGTGATGTATTTTTTGGCGACCGCCAGATTAAGCAGATTCTGGTAATTGCTCAGCGTATATAGATCCAAATGTGCTTTCCTGAAATTTTCATCGGCAACATCAAATCCATAAGTGAAAATCGCGGCCATTCCCTTAACATTAGCGCCGGCTTCGCGAAGTGCTTCCACGGCTAAAAGGCTGCTGTTTCCGGTACTGATTAAATCTTCAACAACCACAACATTTTGTCCTTTCTGTAAAAATCCTTCCACCTGATTCTGTCTTCCGTGCTTTTTTGGCTCGGGACGCACATAAACGAATGGCAATCCCATGCTTTCGGCAACGAGAATCCCAATCCCGATAGCGCCTGTGGCTACTCCGGCGATCACATCGGGCTTACCGAACTGTTTTTCGATGTGCTTTGAAAATTCGTCGCGAATATAATTCCGTATCGGCGGAAACGAGAGTGTCAGCCGATTGTCGCAGTAAATAGGCGATTTCCAACCCGAAGCCCATGTAAAAGGATTTTTCGGATTCAATTTAATTGCATTTATTTGCAAAAGCAATTCGGCTGTCTTTTCGGCTGTATCTTTATTAAAAATCATAGTACAAATGTATAAAGTTTTTGTGAACGACAAACCACTTTTTTTGACAAATGAAATCCTCAAGGAGACGGATTTTCAAATGTTTTTATTAGAAAGTATTGATATAGAACAGCTTATTGTAAAAATGTTCCAGAATAAAATCCAAAAGGCCTACCTGTATTATCCCGATGAGAAGGAAATGCTAAAAAAGCTGAAGGAAAAAATCCCGGTGCAGAAGGCCGGTGGCGGACTCGTATACAACAAAAACGGCGAGGTCCTGTTTATTTTCCGCAACGGAAAATGGGATTTGCCCAAAGGCGGAATCGAGAAAGGCGAGGAGATTGAATATACGGCTTTGCGCGAAGTGGAAGAGGAAACCGGGGTTTCTAAACTGATAATCGGCAAAAAACTGCAGAAAACCTATCATATTTTCAAACGCAACGGAAAATACAAACTCAAGATTACGCATTGGTTTGAAATGGAGTCGACTTTTGAAGGCATTCCCGTTCCGCAGGCTGATGAAGGTATCGAAAAAGTGGCCTGGCTCAATCCGGCGCAGATTCAGCAGGCTTTGAAAAATTCGTATGAGAATATCAAGCTGCTGTTTGAAGCGAAAGAAGTATAATTATTTCACCAAACGATACACCGGATATTGCAAATGCGCCTTTTCATAATAAACGGAATGCTTGTAAACCCAATCCAGTTGGGCTTCGGTGTTCGCTGCGAAAATCTTGTCATCTTTAACTTTCTGTTCAAGTCCGGCTTTTAATGTTGGATTTTCTTTCAGAACCTTCGCCGCCAGATCTTCAAAAACATAATCGGAATAACCTTCTTTCTGCTGCAAGACCGTATCGAAGAAATTCCAGTTGAAAAACGAATCAATTCCTTCAGGCTCGAGCGTTTCCAAAAGATATTTGATTGCAACCTGATTGGTCGGAAATATATAATCGCCCTTGCTGAAATGTACTTTCCCAATCTTCGCGCTGACTTTGGTGTTTTTATGCAAATAATGCCCTTCATAAGCGTTCGTTCCGGTTTTGTAATCTTCAATCCGGTAGCTTTCGACTTCAATCAGCGTGTCATTTCTGATTTGGCTGAAAGCAACATGATTCGCCTTTAACAGATCAATTACATTCCACCAGGCTTTCGGAATAATATAGGCTTCCGGAATCGTAATTTCCGTAACGGATTTATAATGGTCGTAATACGGAATATTTTTTTTATAAGGCTTTGAACGATCATAAAACAGGCGGTTTCCAGTGGTAACGTCACTTTTTTTATAACCGCCTTCATAGCCCAAAAACGGCAATTGGCTTACTTTTGAACTGTCGATTTCCCATTTCAAAGGATAACTTTTCCCGGCGGCGAATTGCTTCGAATTTTCCAATCGCAATTGCTTGATTTTCTGAAAATTTTTGTCGGTATATTCCATCGTTTCCTGCATAAAATCATAAGTCGCCTTGACCCGCGCATCATATTTCTTGAGCATATGCGTTTCTACTACAAAACCGATGGTGTTGAACAATGAAGTGTAACCCGTCGCATATCGCGGGCTTTCAAAAAATTGCTGAAAACCTTTATCAGGCGTGCCATCCCAGACATTTACATACGGCGTCATCTCGATTTTCTTTTGCTGCAGGTCGGAAATCAGTTTCGGCAGCATCTCGTCCCTGAAAAAACTCCCCAAAGGATTTCCGAGTTTGTCAGGCTGTGTCATAATGTAGGTCAAAGTATACTGGTAATCTGCGCCATCGCTCACATGGTTGTCGATAAAAATTTCGGGATTGGTAAGATGAAAAATTTCCACGAGGCTTTTCGTATTGCGTGCATCCGATTTGATGAAATCGCGGTTCAGGTCATAATTCCGGCCATTGCCGCGGAAACCGTATTCCTCAGGACCGTCCTGGTTAACGCGTGAAGTCGAATTCCGGTTCAATGCGCCACCGATATTATAAACCGGAATTGCCACTAAAACGGTA
The DNA here is from genome assembly GCA_035317805.1 of Flavobacterium sp. Classification (GTDB taxonomy): domain Bacteria; phylum Bacteroidota; class Bacteroidia; order Flavobacteriales; family Flavobacteriaceae; genus Flavobacterium. The sequence goes on from DATHGE010000320.1 coordinate 10,725, forward strand.
TTTTTCGGCGCCTTAAGTTTGCCTGTCGCCAAATCCCTGAAGTACATCATTGTCGCATCGATACCATCGGGTTCGCCCGCATGGATGCCGTTGTTGA
>DATHGE010000321.1:0-7201 GCA_035317805.1 Flavobacterium sp.
GACGTTGTTGGCTTGTTGACTGTGGCGGTTTTGTTCGTGCCTGTTTTGTAAGTCGGTTTTTTGGTGTTCGTACGCGATGCCACTGAGGAGTTTGGTTTCCTGTAAACCGGGTTTTTTGTCCGTACTACAGGCTGGCTCGAACTACAGCCTACAACTGCGATTGCGATAATAAAAAGCACTAATTTCTTAATCATGTGTGTCAATTAATGGTAAATTCTTATTTCTTAATTTGAGATTCATCCCTTCGATTCCCTGGATTCCGCCTGTGTGGATCGCCAATATTTTTGAATGTTTCGGAAAATAACCCTGGCGGATCAGGTCTATAACGCCAAAAAGCATCTTTCCCGTATAAAGCGGATCCAGCAAAATTCCGGTTTCTGCATGGAATTGATTGAGGAAAGCAACCAAAGCCACATCCACTTTTCCGTAACCGCCAAATTCATAGCCGGTTATCAGATCCCAATTGTCATTCCGCGCAAATTTACAAATTTCTTCTTTTAAAAAACCGCCTTTTAACGCCGGAAATCCTAAAACCTTTTGATGCGGCCTGATGCTGTTGATAAGCCCCGAAATCGTTCCTCCGGTTCCGACAGGGCAACAGATAAAATCATAATCGGAATCGGCTTCCGACAGTATCTCCTCGCAGCCTTTTACCGCAAGTTCATTGGTTCCGCCTTCGGGAATCAGGTAAAAAGAGCCGTATTTATTGTGGAGTTCTTCGATAAATGATATTTCGGTTTTCAGGCGGTAGTTTTCCCTTGAGACGAATTCGAATTGCATTCCGCAGTCGCGCGCAAACCGTAAAGTTGGATTATCATCAATTTTACTGACGAGTTCCTCTCCGCGGATAACGCCAATCGTTTGTATATTTTGCGCTTTCCCGGCAGCGGCCACTGCAGCAATATGGTTGGAAAATGCGCCGCCGAATGTGAGTATGGCCTTGTGGTTTTCGAGCTTTGCCTGAAGCAGGTTGTATTTGAGCTTCCTGAACTTATTTCCGGAAACAAAAGGATGGATCAAATCTTCACGTTTGACGGCCAGGGTAATATCAGGCGATGAAACAGGGATGGTCTGATTGGTGGTTTCCAAATAAAAGTTTTTACAAAATTACGGCAATGGATTTGATCCGTGATAATATTCCATAAAAAAAGCAGCCTTACGACTGCTTGATTCAAGATTTATTAAATGTTATTTCTTGCCATTGTATACAGTAATCTTTTTGGCATATTGCTGGCTGTCGGCTGTCATTATTTTCACAATATAAACTGCATCTGCGATTCCGGAGGTCGGAAACTGATAGCTGCCTTTTACCCCAAGTTTGGTTTTATTGAAAATCAGTTTACCGGAAATGTCATATAGGTTTACCGTTTTGATATCCATCATCTTTGGATTGGCGATGGTCAGCAGTTGGCTGTCGTTGTTCTGGAAAACATCAAAAGCATCTGCCGCGAGTTCCGGAACGCTTAAGGCGGCGTCATTCCGGAATGTTACTTCATAACGGTCATTGACTGTTCCTGCAGGCAAACTGAATTCGTATTCCGCATTTTTGATGTCGTGATAGATATCGGTTTGCAAATCGTGCAGGTACACATTTTCAGCGCCGTCAAAATTAACCATTTCCGCTACGGTCATTCTGAAACTTACCGGGATATTGGCTTTAAAGCCCACGGGAATTTTTTTGTTGACATCGAAATCAATTACAGAAATCACATATTGGCTGTTATCGAGCACAAAATACATATCGATATCGGTGGCATCGGGGGATTTGGCATCCATACCAATTTCGGCACCGTCAGAAGCGCCAGGCACAAAAACCAACGCGGTTTGTTTCACGCCTTGATTGTTAAGCAATGTATTGAAGCGAATCTGCGGGACTTCTGCCGTACTTACTGTCGTATAGTCCAATCCTGAAACCGACTGAATTTCCGGTAGAAATCCTGGATTTGCATCGCTTGTATGATTTGTATTTCTATTAAAGTCGGAGAACGTACCCTCTTTTACATAAACCCTGAAATTATTGCTCATTGTGACCGTTCCGCCAGCAGAACCTTCAATCATGAAGCCTTGCCCGATCGGACAGAAACGCCTTTGGAATGCAGTTCCGGTTCCTGTTGAACCCAATTGCGTCCCGGCACCATCATAGGCATAAAATGTAGGCGGAACATAAACGCCCATATATCCGTAAGTCGGATCCGTAACACCGCCTGCAGCCAAAGGAGAATAAGTTCCATAGCCGCCTTTGTAAGAAGCGATAAGGTGCGAATTTGTTGTAGGATCCTGTTCCCAGAAATAGGCCACTTTTGTAGTACCGGTGGCCGCCATCAGATAGGCCTTTAAATCGATTGCCGAAGGATAAGGATTTCCTGTTAAGGTACGTTGTCCGGGACCGACAGTGACGCTGATATTGCCATCGTTTGGTTTTCCCCTGAAGTCGTAACGTTGCTTGCTGCCGGGATTATTGGTTTGCCCATGATCTGAAAATACGCCATCGGTTCCTGAAGATCCTTTCATCGTAAAGCCCATTCCCGGGGGAACATTTGGTGTTGCGGTACCGGCCGGTGCCCACGCTGCGTAAGTGGTATTGGAAAGATACGTAAAGATCCAGCGGTCGGCGATTTGCAATGGTGTTGCCGTTCCGTCAAAGACGCCTGTTCCGAGCAAAACCGCTCCGGTACTGTTGGTCACATCAGTCGGTCTGTTAAGCATGATTGGTCCGAAATTTTCGTTACCCGTTGACGCCGATGCATTTCCCACAGGCGAACACCAATAGTTGTAGGCGAAATTATTTACAGAACCTTCCTGAAAAACCGAAAGTTTTCCGGCGCCTTTATTTGCAGAACCGCCCGCAGTTCCCTGCAGCAATTGCGACTCGTTTCTTAAGTAAACATTTCCGCCCGTATCCAGATTGACGTCCTGATTGACAAAAACCATCCGGTCATTGACAAATACGGAGCCTCCTGAACCTACAAACAGCTGTGAAAATGATGTTGCCGTAACAAAGAGAAACAGCATATAGAGACTTTGGGTGTACAATTTCTTCATAATCAATTACCTTTAAGGTTATAAAAGTAAAAAAATATCAGGATAGTAGGCACAAAAGGCAATAATTTTCCACTAAATACCTTAAAATAAGTCGTTCATCGATTTAAACTGCCGTCTGTCGTCTCAATTGTGTAAGTTTTTTATTAACCTATTACTTTTATGGGTTAACACCCTGTATTTCAAAATAAAAGAAAGCGAATTATGAAAAAGATTTATTCCATATTCCTGATGATGTTTTTTACCATCAGCGTGAATTCATTGTCCGCACAAGTCGGAATTAGCACGCCTACACCAAATGGCGCACTCGATGTCACTTCGACAAATGATGGCTTACTGATTCCGAGAATCGCACTGACCAATACGACGACGGCAACCGTAATTACACCTACAATTTCAGAGCTGGTATACAATATCAACGGAATCAACGACGTTACGCCCGGATTTTATTTCTGGGACGGCGGCAAATGGGTGCGTTTTGATGCCGGGCCAAAAACCGACTGGAGTCTCACCGGCAACAGTGCAACTTTATCCACCAATTATCTCGGAACGACTGATAATTTACCGCTCAAACTCGCCACGTTCGGAACAGAGCGGGTCCGTGTTCTGGGTAATGGACAGATTGTCGTAAACAATACTGGCGCACCAGTAACAGGCGACCGGTTTAGCGTATACAATACTACGGCAACCGATTTTGCCATTAATGGCTATTCCACCTCAACAGGAGTTGGCGTATACGGGCAAAATACAGGAACAGGGGCTGGCGTCTATGGTTTGAATAACAACACCGGAATTGCAGTTTATGGCACCAACCTAAGTACCGGAGCCGGCGTATACGGCTCAACAGCCGGGGCGGTCAGTGCGGGAGTATTCGGGGTTGCAAACGTGGCGGCCGGTTCTGCGGTTTACGGAACCACGAACGGCACCAATGCCAATGGCGTTGAGGGTTATGCTTCTGCCGCTGGCGGTACCGGAGTTTTCGGAACCGCCGTAGGCAATCTTGCGGCCGGAGTTTTCGGAATTACAAATGTTGCCAATGGCAGTGGCGCCTGGGGATACAATCTCAATGCGACCGGAACCGGCGTTTTGGGTAGCGGAAACAATCAATCGGCGATGTACCTGACCAATGGATCAGGTGGCGCATTCACAGGGTCGATTGGAATGGTCGCTTATGGCAAAGCCGGCGCAGGAACCGGTGTTATCGGGGCAGGAAATAATCTTGGCGCAACAACCATAGCGCAAGGTAGCGGCGGTGCTTTTAGCGGAACCCAATGGGGTGCTTTCGGAAATGCGGCGCTTTCAGGTTCGCCGGCAGTAGATCGTGCAGCGTTCATTGGGAATTATAACGACAACGCTACCGCTTCAACAGTATATGTCGGCGGAAGGATTGGCGGCGTACACTATAAAATATTAGGCCCGGGCGCAGCTTCCGTCTCGACGACAATGCCAACAAGGGACGGCGAAAGGATTCTTTTTGCACCTGAAGCGCCCGAAAACTGGTTCTTCGATATCGGCGAAGCAACGCTCGTAAATGGAAAAGCAACCGTTACAATGGATCCGCTGTTTGCAGATTGCATCGCCGATTCCAAACCTTTTAAGGTATTTGTCCAGGGAGCCGAAGACACTTACGGCAGCATTCGCGTAACCAGAAACCAGAAAGACAAGACTTTTATCCTTGAGGATATGGGAGGCGCCAGCAACGGAACGGTACAATACAGCATCTACGCCATCTGGAAACAAAAAGAAAACCTCCGTTTCCCGAAATACAACCCAACGGTCAGGATTGTGCAAAATGAATCTGCCGAGATTGATAAAAAAACAATCCGTCCCGAAAAAAAGACTGCAATACAGCCAATTGATTCCGCAAAAATACAACCGGATCCATCCCGCTAAACAAATTTGAAAAACCTCCAAAAAGGCCTTTTCTTTAAATAGTCAAGGTCTTTTTCATTTTCGTAGGCTTCCCTTTCAAAGCAAATATTGCGGTACGCCAGATTCCTGCTGCGGTATTGTCTCAGCCGAAAACCATATTCCAAAACATACCAAACAAAAAAAGGCAGCACCAACAATTCCAATTGCTGGCGAATGTGAATCTTCTCATGGTTGACCAATATCTGGTTTTCCATGGCTTCCTTCTCCCGCAAAATCACAAACGGAAAAACCGTCATGCCGCGGTAGCCTTTCGGAATTAAATATTTGGAAACAATCAGCAACATTCGCTCTAAAGTTTATAAATTTGTAGGGTATGAAGGAGCAAAATAACGAAAATATCCCGGTCGAAGGCGAAGATTTTTATTACACACCCGAAGGCTACAAATGTTTCACCGAAAAATACCACCTCAAACGCGGCTATTGCTGCCGAAGCGGGTGCCGGCATTGCCCATACGGATTTGATAAAAAAACAGGAACAATAAAAAAATAATCAAGGCGTTCCGCAAGCGGCGGGCTTTTCGCTACAATCTGTCATTGCGAACAAAGTGAAGCAATCTGCTGAAATTTCGCACAATCGCAATGTCAGGATTTTCGCTTCAATCCCTAACGCGCCCAAACGGACAGTGCAAACTAACAACCACATATGACTTTCAAAGAGCAAATCCAACAGGGAATCCCACAGATTCTTCCGCAACCGAAACCTTACGACACCAACATCAACCACGCGCCAAAACGCAAGGAAATCCTTTCGCCCGACGAGAAAAAACTCGCACTCCGCAATGCGCTGCGTTATTTCGAACCCAAAGACCACGCGGTTTTGGCAAAGGAATTCCTCGACGAACTCAACACCTACGGCCGCATCTATATGTACCGACTTCGTCCCGACTATGAAATGAAAGCGCGCCCGATCTCCGAATATCCGGGACGGTGCGAACAGGCGAAAGCCATCATGCTCATGATCCAGAACAACCTCGATTATGCCGTGGCACAGCACCCGCACGAATTGATTACTTATGGCGGGAACGGCGCGGTTTTTCAAAACTGGGCGCAATACTTACTCACCATGAAATACCTGTCGGAGATGACAGAAGCGCAAACTTTAACCATTTATTCCGGCCACCCGATGGGCTTGTATCCATCGCATAAGGACGCTCCGCGTGTTGTCGTGACCAACGGTATGATGATCCCGAATTACTCCAAACCGGACGATTGGGAAAAATTCAATGCGCTCGGCGTCACGCAATATGGCCAGATGACCGCCGGAAGTTATATGTATATCGGTCCGCAGGGTATCGTCCACGGAACAACTATTACGGTCTTAAACGCCGGAAGGAAAATCGCAAAGAATAAGGAAAGCCTTGCCGGAAAACTGTTCGTCACTTCCGGACTCGGCGGTATGAGTGGCGCGCAACCCAAAGCCGGGAACATCGCGGGCTGCATTACCGTCTGCGCGGAAGTCAACCCCAAAGCCGTTCAGACGCGCCATTCGCAAGGCTGGGTCGATGAAGTGATTGCCGATCTGGATCAATTGGTTGCCAGGGTCAGTTCTGCAAAAGCCAACAAGGAAACCGTATCGATCGCCTACAACGGAAATATTGTCGACGTCTGGGAAAAATTCGACACGGAAAATATCTATATCGATTTGGGTTCCGACCAGACTTCACTGCACAATCCATGGGCCGGAGGCTATTATCCGGTTGGGGTATCATTTGAGGAAGCTAATGAAATGATGGCCAACAATCCGACTTTATTCAAGGAAAAAGTCCAGGAGACTTTAAGGAAACACGCCGCGGCAGTCAATAAACACACCGCAAAAGGAACGTACTTCTTCGATTACGGAAATGCCTTTTTGTTGGAAAGTTCGCGCGCCGGCGCTGATGTTTTTGCCCCAAATAAAATCGATTTCAAATACCCGAGCTACGTACAGGACATTTTGGGTCCGATGTGTTTCGATTACGGTTTCGGCCCGTTCCGCTGGGTCTGTACTTCCGGAAAACCCGAAGATTTGGCAAAAACCGATGCGATCGCTTGTGAAGTTTTAGAAGAAATGGCACAATCTGCCCCGACAGAAATCCAACAGCAAATGCAGGACAATATCCAATGGATCAAAGGCGCGCAACAGAATAAATTGGTCGTGGGTTCACAAGCGCGGATTTTATATGCCGACGCGGAAGGCCGCATCAAAATTGCCGAAGCGTTCAATCAAGCGATTGCCGGAAATGAGATTGGA
>DATHGE010000322.1:0-4974 GCA_035317805.1 Flavobacterium sp.
AGCCAGAATGTCGATGCCAATCTGCAGGAAATCGATATCAGTAGCTATGCCAAAGCCATTTACCTGATTGTTGTGGAAACCCAGGATGGGGAAATCCTTAACAGCAAGTTCGTGAAAAATTAACCTTTAATCCTTAATAATGCAAAAGCCTCCCAAACCCGGGAGGCTTTTTATTTTATACAATGGCACGGGTTTCCGCATATTTTTCAAACCATATTTAAAATCTCCTGATTATTCCCGTATATTCGTCTGCAACAAAACGCAAACAAAAGCAACCCTTCAAAAGTATGCTCGAATCGGTTTCAATACAAACTTCTTCCGGAAATTTTACGATTCCTCACAAGCAGGCTCATAATGGTAAAGTGGTTTTTGACTGTACTGGTTTTTCTTCTGAAAGTGCCAAATCTTTCGACATCATCATCATTTTTAAAGAGGCGATTTCCGAATTCAGGAACCACGACTATACTTGGGTTAAAGCCAATGCCGATTTTATCGCCGCCGATTTTTCCCCAAAAATCCTCAGGTTAGCAAACGGCCAATACGTGCAGCCAAACCTCCAAAGCGGTATCTGGGAATTCCATAAGAAGAACCCAAAAATATTGCTATGGCGTTTCAATCCCGAAAATTCGGCACCTTTAACGGCCTATTCCGGACCACAGAACGAAAAGAAAACGCTGCAATCCAATCGAAAATTCGACTTTCCAATACCGCCCGCTATTTTATTTTCGAATACGGCAGCAGTAGAATTCAGCCGGTCTGTCAATCCATTTTCTGCCATCGCATGTTTTACCGACCATTGCGATTTCGATACGCCCGAAAACCTCAAATTGCAAAGGGAATTCTTCAAAACCAATGGAATCAGTACGACCAAAGGATTTTTTCTCAACCATTTTTCCAAAAGGAAAGACAACGCGTCTTTTCAAAATGACGCATCGGAACTGACCCAATGGAAAAACGACGGACACGAACTTACCTATCATTCGCTTTCGCAATCGATAAAGCCAATGGATGAAAGTTTTGGGGATTTTAATAATATCATTCCGCCTTTTCCCGATATTCCAACCTGGATCGACCATGGCTTCCAGCCGTATAATTTTTCGCTTTTCCAAAATAACGGTATTCCGGATGCTGCTTTCGAAGCCAGCCTCAAATCTAAAAGCATCACCACACTCTGGAATTATATCGACAGCGGTACTGCAGCCTCAGGCGTCATCAACCAATTGAATCCCGATGATTTTACATTGGACCGTTTCTCGAAAGGCAACAAAAATGTACCGTTTGCGGAACGATTGGGCATGATGATCAAAAATATCATGTTCCATTTTTATGCGGATGAAAAGATCATTTCGAAATATAAAAACACGGCGAGCAGCTTTAAGAAATTGGTCTTCCAAAGAAAAATGGGCAGCTTCTTTACTTTATTGGGCAGTTTTTTCGGGATGACGCTTCCAATACTCAAAGTATTTTTGGGATGGAATGCCAACAAGACAAAGCCTTACAAATTGGCCAGATACACGCCGCTGATTTTCAGGCATACCATCGCCGAGTCGGAATTTTATGTTTTCCAGACGCTTGAAATGGTTGATTTTAAAAGTGCCCTGCATCCGCAGAATATCGAAAAACTCATCCGTGAAAAAGGGGTTTTTATTGCACACACTTATTTTTCGGTGCCGATGAATTACCACAAAGGAAAAATGTTCCGGACAGCCGATGTGATCGATGAAGCTGTAGCTGCAAATTTCGGCAATCTGGCCATAAAAATTAAAAACAACGAAATATGGAACCCGACGCTGAATGAACTTGTCGTTTTTTTGGCTAATTTTGAGAAAGCAGTCCTCGATAGCGATGCAAACGGAAATATCACGGTTGCAAATGCATCCGGACTTCCTTACAGAACGGTGAATTAATGGAAATAATCTACACAAAAGACCCACAGCAACTCGAAAAATGGGATGCTTATATTCTGAAAGAAGATAAGGGCAGCCATTTGATGCTTTCGGGCTGGCTGCAGTCTTTCCGGTCGTATGGTTTTGATTATGAGGTTGCGATTTGTTTTGAAAACGACAGGATTGTCGGAGGATTCGGAGCTGTGATCGCCAAAGCGCTGTGGTTTAAATTTTTCACCGTGCCATACGGGCCGATCGTTTCCGAAGGCTATGAAAACCATTTGGACGAATTGATTTCAAAAGTTCCCGAAAGGGCAAAACATTATAATTGCTGCTATTGCCACATCACGCTGCCGTTTTCAGAAACATCGAATGCACATGTTTATAATAAATTACCCGAACTTCCGGTATTAAAAGATGTGAAAGAAGGCCATCGGTTTACCTATGTTTATTCGTCGAATGGGCTCAATTGGGTTGATTTTAAAAGTGCTCCCGATGAAGAAACGTTGCTCGAAAGTTTCCGGGCTTCGGTACGCCGTTACATCCGGAGTTCACAGCGGAAAGACCTTGAAGTGCGGTTTCTCGGGAATGAATCCGATATCAAAGCCGGTTATGAACTCTGTCTTGAAAATGCCCGCAATAACAATTACGCATTGCGCGACTGGCTTTCGTTTAAGCCAACGCTTACGGGGATGATTGCCGATAAAAAGGCAAAATTCATGGCGGCTTATAAAGACGGAACCTTAAAAGGTGCGGCACTTCTTGTCGGGGCAGGAAATTATAATACCTATATCCTTGGCGGCACAACGAAGGAAAAACCCGACTTACTGGTTGGACATTTTCTGCATTGGGAAGCAATAAAATTATCATTTAACGAAAATTTAAGGGGTTATAACATATCTTTGGGTGGCTCAGCCGGAGTTGTCAATTTGAAGAACAGTTATGCTGATGCGCAGATCATGTTCACCAACTCAAAATACCATTGGATATTAAAGCCCGGCTATTTCAGGCTTTACCGGTTTTTCGAAAAGAAACTGAAACCGCATAAAAAAGTACTTTCAAAAATATTAGCGCTGCTCAAAAGATGATTAGAAAAATCTGGAAATATCTGAAAGAGGTCAATATCGACATCCTCATTTATAGCATGAAGGAAGGCGATCTGATTGCACCACCCGATATCAGTTTTGAAATCAAAACAGAAGCCTTGTCTTATGGGAAGAGAAGATATTTTATCAACGACAAAGGCATCCTGGTTCACCAGAGTTTCCTGTTCAACTGCCTCAACGTCCTTAAGCTTATCGGGGAAAAAGGCCCCGCAATTGGCGACTGCCTGACAGTTTCTCAATATAAGGGAAGGTCGATTTATCCTTTTGTAATCAGCTATATCGCAACGGAATTACTCGTCGGGCAAAAATATCCGGAGGTATTTATCATCGTCAATAGCGACAATATCAGTTCCATCCGCGGTATTGAAAAGGCCGGATTTAAACTGCACACGGCTATCAAGGCCAAAAGATTTCTGCTGTTTTACTATAATGTCCACAAGAAGCAGGCTGTTGACAGATAACTAAATTAAAACCGGAAAATCGGGGATGCTTTTTTTATATTTGCCTACGACCGCAGTTTTTGTGCGAACAGACAAAGTAAAACGATTGCTATGCAACTTAATGTAAAAAACGAAACGTCGCGATTGCGCACGGTGGTCCTCGGATCTGCCGTAAACAACGGACCCACGCCGACCGCCGACGAAGCCTACGACCCAAAATCGCTCGAACACATCCTCGCCGGGACTTACCCTGTGGAAAAAGATATGGTCGCCGAAATGGAAGCCTTCAACAAAGTGTTTGAAAAATACGATGTGAAAGTATTCCGCCCGCAAATGATTGAAAACTACAACCAGATCTTTACGCGCGACATCGGATTTGTCATCGACGACACTTTCGTGAAGGCGAATATTTTGCCCGATCGCGAGCGCGAACTCGACGCTATCCAATACATCATCGACCAGATCGATCCGAAAAAAGTGGTGCGCCCGCCAGAAGAAGTGCACATTGAAGGCGGCGACGTGATGCTTTGGAACGATTATATTTTCATCGGAACCTACAAAGGCAGCGATTACAAGGATTATATCACGGCGCGCACGAACATACAGGGCGTGCAGTATATCAGGGATTTGTTCCCAAATAAGATTGTGAAGGAATTCGACCTCGTGAAATCAAAGATTGAAGCGCGCGACAATGCGCTGCATCTCGACTGCTGTTTCCAGCCGGTCGGGACCAACAAAGGGATCATCTACAAAAGCGGTTTCCGCGAAGAGGCCGATTATATGTTTCTCGTGAAATTGTTCGGGAAAGAAAACCTGTTTCACATTACGCGCGACGAAATGTACAACATGAACTCGAACATATTTTCCATTGCGCCCGATGTCGTGGTTTCCGAAAGGAATTTCACCAGGCTCAACCATTGGCTGCGCGAAAACGGATTCACCGTTGAGGAAATTCCATATGCCGAAATTGCCAAGCAGGAAGGGCTTTTGAGATGCTCGACTTTGCCCTTGATCCGGGATTAATTTTTGGGCGTTTCCCTGCGGGTCGGGCTTTCGGCTGCACATGGTGCCTGCCTCTATCCCTAACGCGGAACCCCGTTCAAAATTCGTAGTTCGTTAATCATCATTCAAACTTCGAATTGTAAAAAAAATGTTGAACAACGAATGATGAACAACGAATGATGAACAACGAATATTGAAATTTAAAATGAAACAAACCACCAACTCCATATTGATGATTCGTCCCGTCGCTTTCCGGATGAACGAGCAAACCGCAGTCAACAATTACTACCAAAAGGTCTTAGACGGCCTGTTGCCGGCAACGGTAAACGCAAAAGCACAGCAGGAATTCGACGCTTTTGTTGAAAAATTGCGCAGCGTCGGCGTTGATGTCACTGTTGTAGACGATACTGAAAATCCCGATACGCCCGATTCGATTTTCCCGAACAACTGGATTTCTTTCCATGAGAATGCTGACGTGGCTTTGTATCCGATGTTTGCCGAGAACAGGAGGAAAGAACGCCGCGAGGAAATCCTCGATAT
>DATHGE010000323.1:0-11490 GCA_035317805.1 Flavobacterium sp.
AAAACTGCTTGCGTTTGGTCAATGCAAAATTTTCAGAAAGTGTGATTTCCTTTCCCCAATCCGATTCGTGCATTTTCGCAAATACTTCCGATTCGTTTTCGGCTTTAAGCTCCTTTACATAATTCATCTGCAAAACTTCTTCCGAAGCAACTGGATAAGCTTCTACTCCAACATAATTTATTTGTTGATTTGTTTGTTGCGCTTCGAGGAAAGTGATGAATGCGTTGAGTCCGGTCCCGAAACCAATCTCCAAAACAGCAACGGGTTTCCCTTCACTAGAGCGATAGCGAACAGGCGAAGCAAACAAAGAAAACCCGTTTCTGATAAATACATGCTGCGCTTCCTGGATCGCGCCGTGCTTAGAATGGTAGCATTCGTCCCATTCCGGCAAATGGATGGTTGTCGATCCGTCCAAAGTCTGTATAATTTCTCTCTTCATCTTTATCCTGCTATCTGCTATCTGTTTTATTCAATATACAATTTCTTAATCCGCGGAATCGGCCCGGCACATTTCACCTGATGGCACTTCAAACACGCGTCAACGCCTTCATTGAAATGTTCCTTTGAATTTTTTGGATCTTTATAAATCAGTTCCTGCGCCCTGATGAAATTCGCCGCCTGTTCCTTAAAAAAAGCATCGTTCTCTTTATCGTCGGTCATGACCGCCTTATGGATTTTGAGGAAATGACCCGGAAACTTTCCAATCGTATCGCCTTTCCTGATGCGCTCTTTGAGCCGTTGGTTGTCCACATACATCTGTTCCATCAGCAGCGACATCTCCGACATTTCATACATCTCAAATTGCTTCCCGTTGGCGGGCTTGCTGCAGGATTCTTTCTTTTCGGAAACCTTTTGAACGGCGACTTCCTTCTGCTGGCACGAAAACAGCAAAGCGAATAAAAGGCTAATCGCGAAAATTCTCATTATTGCTGGATTAAAACACCGTCGGCCTGGAAAGCATAAGTGATTTTTGGGTCTTTGATCTTATCGATTTCTTCCTGGGATTTTCCGCCGTCTTTGGCATAATGCTTCAGCTCGTCTACAGAAATTACGTCGAGGAACGCTTTCCCGCTCACCACCGCTTCCGAATTATCGGCGTTCAGCGGAACAAAAAAACCATAATCCTTAAACCTTACAAACGATTCCTTATTGTCGGCCAGATCCATTTTCATCCAACAGCCCTTCTTTTTGCAGACCGATGAGATTTTGGATTTGAATTTCACCGAAATCGTATCGCCTTTTTTCAATGCGGCATATTTTTGCAGCATCTGCTCTTTGGTCAGCGCTTTGTCAGCAATGATTTTATCGCCGAAAGAAGTATAGGAAACTTTAGCCGGAATTTCTTTTTCCAATTTAACGCCAGCCGTTTTTTCAGGGATTGCGGCTTCAGCTGTTTCCGGTTTTTTGGTTTCCAAAACCGCAACGGTATCTTTATCTACAATAGAATCCATCGGCGTATCGATTTTGGTTTCGTCCACTTTCACTTCTTCGGTTTTATCTTTACAACTAATGAGTGCCAACAGGCAGCAAATCAACACAATAGCTTTTTTCATTACTTTTTTCTTTGGTTATACAATTTTGGTGAGGGCAAAAATACAGCGTTTATTCAAACTACTGCATACATTTATGGAAATTGTTGAGAATTTGGCAAGAAATGTATCTGCCAAAAACGAATTAAAAAAAACAGCAAATAAATCCGCCCAATCTCCCAATTCCAAAGATATTTTTTTATTATTTTAGCCCAATATTATTTCAGGGTAAATTAATTTTTGAATATTGATTTTAAATAACTTATTAACAGCTATTTACATCAGTTTTTCATTTAAAAACCGACTAATAAATGAGTTTAAAAACGACAAACGAAATCGATATCGTAAAAGTTACCGCTTCAAAGATTAATTCCATTGATTTTGACAATATTTCGTTCGGGACCACATTCACCGATCACATGTTTGTTTGTGATTTCCGCGAAGGCAAATGGCACAAACCGCAAATCAAGCCTTATGAACCATTTTTGCTCGATCCGTCGGCAAAAGTTTTCCATTACGGACAGGCGATTTTTGAAGGAATGAAAGCCTATAAGGACGAAGCCGGTGAAGTTTGGCTTTTCCGCCCCGACCAGAATCTGGACCGTCTGAACAAATCTGCCGTAAGGATGGCGATGCCTGAAATCCCCGAAGATATCTTCATGAGCGGCCTGCACCAATTGATCGACCTTGAGCGCAACTGGGTAAAATTCGGACTTGGAAATACTTTATATATCAGGCCTTTTATGATCGCTATCGGAAGCGGCGTCATTGCTGCGCCTTCCACACAATACCGTTTCATGATTATCCTTTCGCCTGCAAAATCCTATTATTCAGGTGAAGTGAAAGTGCTGATCGCAGAGCATTACAGCCGTGCGGCCAATGGCGGGATCGGTGCTGCAAAAGCGGCCGGAAATTATTCGGCGCAATTCTACCCGACGAAACTCGCCAATGAGAAAGGCTTCCAGCAGATTATCTGGACCGATGACGCGACGCATACGAAACTGGAAGAAGCCGGAACGATGAATGTTTTCTTCCGCATCAATGATACTTTGGTCACTGCGCCTGTGAGTGAAAGGATTCTTGACGGCGTGACCAGAAAAAGTTTAATCGATATTGCGCACCGCGACGGAATTAGGGTCGAAGAGCGTTCGGTTTTGGTTTCCGAACTCATCGATGGCATGAAAGACGGTAGCCTCAAAGAAATCTTTGGCGCCGGGACTGCCGCCGTTGTGAATCCGATTGTCGGTTTCTCGTACGACGACAATTATTACGAATTGCCAAAAATGCAAGATTCGTTTGCGTTGCAGTTGAAAGACAAATTGACAAAAATCCAATATAAATTAGCGGAAGATACTTTTGACTGGACGGTGAAAGTATAATTGACAAGGGATAATTGATAATTTAAAAGCCGAAATTAAAATTTCGGCTTTTTCTTTTAGTGTCTTCATTGTTAATTGTCAATTATCCCTTGTCAATTATCTTTGAGAAATCGGGTTTAAAATAATTCGGCCCTTTCATCACTTTTCCGTCCTCGCGGTAGATTGGTTTTCCGTCTTTGCCGAGTTTGCTCATATTGCTGCGTTGGATTTCATCGAAAACGTCTTCAATAAGATGCTGCAAACCGTGTTCGATGATGGTTCCGCAAAGGATGTACATCATGTCGCCAAGCGCATCGGCCACTTCAACAAGATCGTTGTTTTGTGCCGCTTCGAGGTATTCCTCGTTTTCTTCTTTCATTAAGTTGTAGCGAAGCATGGTTTTATTTTCGCCCAGATCGCTTTTCGGGTTTTCGCTGTAGCCGAGTCCGAATGCCGTGTGGAATTCCTTAACCGAACCTATTTGTTTCTGCATGATTTTTACGAATTAATTGATGCTGCAAAATAGTAAGTTTTGGTTTTGATTGCCTAAATTTGGCGAAAATTTATACACAATGTTTACACAGGGACAGTGGACTTTCGCCGGCATCTTTTTATTGGCTTTCATCATTTGCTCGGTATATGTTTACCGCAAAGACGCTGGTTTGCATAAAACATTTTACAAAGGAAGTTATCGGGTGTTGATCGCTTTCCTGCTCTTCATCGCGCTGCTGTTTGTGATTAAGGTTACGATGAAACGCTGATTTTACTCCATAAAAAAACCTGCACAAAACAGGTTTTTATTTTTCTGGTCTAGTCCCACGGAAAGGATAATATACTCAGCCCTTTATCAGGCAATCCAAACATAATACTGACAAACAGATAAGCATGATACGTGAATATCAGTAAAAGAATGGTCATTACCGAGTAATAGACAATTCTAAATTTCCTGCTCATTTTATAGTTCAGATTTATTTTCATAAAAATACTTACGGCGAAAAATCCGATTTGGTTTTTTATGTTGATAAAAAATATCAGACCCTGAAAACCTCTGGTTTTATTGCATCTATATAAAAAAAGCCGCAATCGGTTCGACGGCGGCTTTTAAATTCTATAACTAATTTTTGTTAATTTTCGTCAGGCAGGAAACTGAAATTTTTAGAGTAGAACAGCATCTGTTCTGCAAAAGATTTCGGCTGCGTCACTGCTATGGAGATGATTTTACCGTCTTTCATTTTCGGAACCAAAACAGGATTTACGAATCCGCTGTAAGGGGCCGATTTGAATTGCTCGTTGCGTTTCAGGACTTCCTTATGCAATTGCTGGTCGACCTTGACACCATAATTTTCAACCAAAGCTTTTCCCGAATTGAAATCGCCTTCCGATTTGATGCGTTGCGTTTCTTTCAGCAATTCGCCAAAAAGTTCATGCAGCTTTTCATAATTTGTGATGTTGAAATACGTTTTCCCGTTGCGTGTAATTTTCTCAATTACATTGTCTTTCTTTCCTTTTTCAAAAGCCCAGGCACTCACCCACTGGCGGTTTCTCATGTGTGCCTCTTCGATGTTGGCTCCGGGCTCAAGACGCACCAATTGGGTCATTAACCCATTTCTGATGTAATTGTCATAAGCGGCAATTCCGACCTGTTTCCAATTGTCGACCAATCCGAGTTCCTGAAGTTTCGGGTCATACAGATAGTACAATCCGACCAAATCTGCGCGACCTTCTTCCAAAGTCGAAGCGTAACTTTTCAACGTCTCTTTTGGAGTCCCGACGCCTTCATTAATCTGGCCCGACGCATGCCCGACGACTTCATGCAAAGCCGTATGCAGCTTATCCGCAAGTTCACCATATTTGATTTCGTTATCGATTTCTGCCTGGTCGTTTGCAAATTCTTTTAGTTTTTGCGTTCCGCCAGCTTTGTTATATGAATCTACGATATTGCCGAGGGAAACCGATTTCGAGCCGTATTCCGCACGGATCCAGTCGGCATTCGGAAGATTCACGCCGATTGGCGTGCTCGGGGAAGAATCGCCCGATTCGCCCGCAACGATTACCGTTTTATACGAAACGCCAACCACATTTTTCTTTTTATGCCCGGGCATCAAAGGCGAATTGTCTTCGAACCATTGTGCGTTTTTTGAAATCTTTTCCATCTTGGCCGACATGTCGAAATCCTTGATCTGGACAACGCCTTCATACGAACCGCGGTAACCCAGCGGATCGTTGTAAACTTCAACATAACCGCTGATGTAATCGATATTGCCTTCGGTAGCCTGAAGCCACGCGATGTTGTAATCGTCCCAGGTTTTGAGATCGCCCGTTTTGTAGAAACTGATCAATAATCCCAAAGCATCACCTTGTTTTTTATTTTCGGCGACACCTTTTGCTTTTTCGAGCCAGTAGACGATTTGATCGATTGCCGCGCCATACATTCCGCCGCTTTTATATACTTTTTCCTCAAGTTTTCCGCTGGCGTTCCGGATTAGTTTGGAATTGAGTCCGAAAGAAAGTGGGCGTTTCGGATCGGCATTGGTTTTTGCCTTATAGAAATCTTCGGCTTCCTTATCGGTAATTCCTTTTTCATAGAAATTTACGGCTGAACCTGCGAGCAAACCTTTGGATTCATCCAGGTTTATCTTTTTGGAATCGGCAGTATTGAAAAGCACATCGACGATTGCCGGTGCTAAAGTGGTTTGGGTAGCGGCCATCAACTTCGTCAAATAGGCCTTATCAAATCCCGGCTTGATTTTGTCTGTAGAATAATGGTGGTGGATTCCGTTAGCGAACCAGACCCTTTTAAGGTAGATTTCGAAATTCTTCCAATCCGCCGACTTTTTATCGCCTTTGTAATCCAGGTAGATTTTCTCAAGCGCTTTCCTGATTTTGAGATTGTCCTTGTAATTCTGGTCCCAATAAATATCGCGCCCGGCAATTCCCGACTGCGTAAGATAATAGACCAGTTCCTGTTCCTTAAGCGTCAGTTTTTCCCAGCCCGGGATTTCGTAACGCAATACTTTGATATCGGCGAATTGCTCCACTTCCACTTTAAGTGGGCCGCTGGGTTTAGCCTTCTTTACTAAAGTTTGGGCTGTTGCATCATTATAGGAAACCAAAACCGCTGAAGCTGCAATGATTCCGACAATTGTTTGTAATTTCATTAGACATAATTAATTGATTATTCCAACAAATATACACAACTTATTGGTGAAAATTCTGATGGCGGCACTTGAAATTATATAACCGCGCTATGGATTAAATTTATAACTTTACGGCTACAACAAAACCAAAAATGAGAATCCTAAAATATATATTCCTGCTGATACTGCTTGCGTTTTTTGCCTTGTCGGTGTTTGTTGCCACACAGAAAGGTGATTTTGCAGTGGAAAGGAGCAAAATCATAAAATCACCAAAAGCGACCGTTTTCAATTATATAAATGATTACCGGAACTGGGAAAATTTCGGGTCCTGGAAAACAGACGACCCAAAAATGGAATTCATCTATCCGCAGAATACCGTCGGGAAAGGCGGATCTTATTCCTGGAAAGGAACCGAAGGAAATGGAAATGTGAAAACGACAGCCGTTATCGACAATGAAAGCATCAGGCAGAAAATGGATTATGGCGGGACTGTTTCGGAAGTGAACTGGACATTTAAAGATACGCTTGGCGGAACAAAAGTGACGTGGAAATCGAAAGGAAATATGAGTTTCGGCTTCAAGATTTACAGCGCTTTTAATGGCGGCGCAGATAAAGTAATCGGAACCATGTATGAGCGTAGCCTTGCCAATCTTGACAAATCCTTGGATTATGAGATCAATACGTACACTATAAAAGTTGACGGAATCGTAACAAAAACAAGCGCTTTCTATTTGCAGCAGAGAATTACGAGCAAGATTTCGAATGTGTCTAAGAATTTGCGGATCATGCTTCCGAAGCTGATTTATTTTTTCAGAAAAAACAAGATTCCGATGTATGGAAAGCCTTTCGTGGTTTACCACACTTATGATATGGCCAAAGGAATTACCGATATGTCGGTTTGCATTCCGGTCGATAAGCAAATTTTCATCAGTCCGGGCAGCGATATTTCCTCCGGGAAACTGCAATCTTTCAAGGCTTTAAAAACGACACTAACTGGCGATTATTCGCACCTGCAGCAAGCTTGGGATAAAGCTTTCGAGTACATGGACAAGAATAATATCCTGCAAAATGAAGCCGGCGCCTATGTCGAATTGTATGCCGTGAACATGGAGCAGGAAAAACATCCGTCCAAATGGGTCACTGCGGTTTACATTCCGGTGAAATCCAAAGAAGTTGCTCCTGTATGGAAACCAAAACCAACTCCGGTTATAATCCCTGTTGAAACTGCTCCTGCGACCGAAGTTCCTGAGCCTTAATTAAACCTTTTCTGATTGCGCCATTCTTAAAACCAAAAAAATATTCTTTGGAAGAAAAGGAATTTATACAACAATTATTGGATCCGAAAACGCAGGATGCTGCGTTTCAAAAACTGCTGTCGACCTACCAACGGCCATTGTACAGCCACATCCGCAATATTGTATTGAACCACGACGATGCAGACGATGTTTTGCAGAACACTTTCGTGAAAGTATTCCAATACCTCAAAAACTTCAAAGGTGAAAGCAAATTATTTTCCTGGATGTACCGGATTGCAACCAATGAAGCGATCACTTTTATCAACCAGAAAGCCAAACGCAACGGCACAACGAGCGAAGCGATGCAGACCAAAGCCATCGAAAACCTCAAAGCCGATACGTATTTTGACGGAAATGAAATCCAGATTAAATTGCAGAAAGCGATTGTCCTTTTGCCTCAAAAACAGCAGTTGGTTTTTAAGATGCGTTATTTTGACGAGATAAAATACGAACAGATGTCGGAAATTTTAGGCACATCGGTTGGCGCCTTAAAAGCGTCATATCACCATGCAGTCAAGAAAATTGAAGATTTTATGACCCGGAATTAAACCATTATAAACTAATTTTGTCCAAACGGCATGAAAGATTTTAAACTAGATAACCACGAAAAGATAAGCCCGGGATTTAAGATTCCCGAAGGTTATTTTGACAGCCTTTCAGAAAAAATAACCGGGCAGTTATCGAAAGAAAAGCCAAAGGTAATTCCGCTTTACCAAAAAAGAAAAACCTGGATTTATGCAGCGGCAGCGGTTTTGGTTACAGCACTAAGTCTTCCCGTTTACAATTCCATTACAGCAAATTCAAATGAACCGGACCAGGCGACATTGGAAAATTATCTTGCCAACCAATCGAATATTTCAGAAGATGTTTTAGTAGATCTTTTGGAAAAGGAAGACATCGAAAAACTCGAAATCGATTACAATCTTGGAGATAAAGCCATAGAAGACGCGCTTTTACACAATGCAAATTTAGAACAGTATATAATTAACTAACTATGAGAACAGCTAAACTATTAACGGTGTTTTTATTTTTATTCAGCATTGCCGCATTTGCGCAAGGCGGAAGATTAAAAGAGAAAAAAGAGCAGATTAAAGCTTTAAAAGTGGCTTTCATTACCGATGAACTCAAATTAACATCGGCTGAAGCAGAAAAATTCTGGCCGCTTTTTAATGCCTACGATGACAAGCAGCAGGAATTGAGACAGCAAAAAATGCGCTCTTTTATGGATCGGATGGATGGCGATGCAATCGATAAGATGTCTGATAAGGACGCAACCGCCTTGCTTGCACAAATGGAAAGCACTGAAGATGAATTGTACCAGTTGCGTAAAAAGTTTGTGGGCAACCTCAAAAATGTCATTTCACCTGTAAAGATTCTCAAGCTCAAAAAAACGGAAGAAGATTTTAACCGCAAGCTGCTCCAGCAATATCGCGATAAATTCCGAAAATAAATTTCTTACTTAATGCAATAGAACCGACATGAAAATGCCGGTTTTATTTTTTAAAGGCAATCCTGATGATTTTGTTCTTTCCGGCAGCGATGGCGGTATTTTCGTTTTGAAAACGGATCGTGTATAAATCCTTATCATCGGATAATTTCTCCCAGGTCGCACCGCTGTCGGCAGAATATTGGATTCCCGAACCGCCAACGCAAACCAATTGTTTTCCATTGCTTTTCGGAACATACTGAATGCACGAAGCATAACCGAAACCCTGATTTTCACCAACCAAATGCCAGTTTTTGCCGCCGTCATTGGTAAAAGCCTTGTTGCCAAAATTCTGGTTTTGAATCTCATAATCGCCGCCCGCTATAAAACCATTGTTTTCGTCATAGAAATCGGCTGTGAAAATTCCGGTCATCGTTTTGCCCTGAATAATGGGTGTTTCAGAAACAGTCCAGTTTTTTCCTTTGTCCGAAGAATAGAAAACCCTTGCTTTTTTTCCGCCGGAAACAATCCATGTCTTATCGCCTTTGATAATAATATTGGTATTGCTTGCTGCAAAGGCTGCTTCACCATCGGCCAATTTCGGCAATTGACCACAGGATAATTTTACCCAGGAATCGCCGCCATCGCGCGTGATAATTATCGAAAAACAATTTTCAGTTGGGTCGCCGACGGCAATGCCTTCCCTATCGTTCCAGAATTGCATCGCATCGTAGAAAGCTTTCTCATGATTTTCGGTGTAAACCAGTTTAGGCTCTTTCCCATCTTTGGAGATCTGATAGATCAGCGCGGGATTTCCAATATTTGCGAGGAATATATCTTTTGAAGTCGAAGCGAGGCTCCTGAATTCGATATCGATTGTGTCTTTTTTTATTCTTGTTTCTTTTTTGGTTTTATCTTTCAGGGAAATATTTCCAAAACGGCCTTTATCTCCGGCATACCAAAGGGTGTTCTTATCAATTGCTATTGCCCGGATGCTGATTTTATCAACCAAAAGTGTATCGATAGAAATACCCCAATCGATTTTTGCTTTTTGTGCGAAAGCCGGCCTTAAACCAAAGCCAATAAATATAGTCAGATAAAAAAGATTTTTGATGGTTCTCATTGCGTAAATTAGTTCCCGCTAATTTACAATTTTAAATCACATTTAACTTTTCATAAAACACCTAAAAAACTTATTGGCACAGTAATTGAAAATGTCGCAAACGCAACCGCGAAGAACTGAAATTCGGTTGCAAAAAGTAACCAACTTAAAACTAAAATTATGAAAACTAAAATATTTTCAGCCTTGTTCGCTTCGGTGATTTCGTTATCGGCTTTTGCACAGGATGTGACGACCGTTAATGCAACGAGTACAGAAATCAGCGACAACCTCGACTTAAAAGCAGTTGCCTCTATTTTTGGAGATTCGGAAAATCTTGAGGATTTCGAAAGAAGGCTGAATGATCCTAAAATGCAGATTTCAAACCTCGATTTGAACAATGACAACCAAGTTGATTATTTAAGGGTCATCGAGACTGTTGAAGGAAATACACACCTTATCGTGCTGCAATCGGTTCTTGAGCGTGATGTTTATCAGGATGTAGCCACAATTGAAGTGGAAAGGGACGCACAAAATAATGTCCAGGTTCAGGTTGTCGGAGACGTTTATATGTACGGCCCGAATTACATTTACGAACCGGTATATGTACAAAGCCCTATAATCTTCACTTCATTCTGGATCGGAAGTTACCATCCATACGTTTCAAACTGGTACTGGGGTTACTACCCAAGTTACTATTCCGCATGGCATCCTTATCCAGTTTACAGATACAGAAGAAATGTCAACGTCTACATCAATGTACACAACCATTACAACTACGTCAATGTAAGGAGAAGCGACAGGGCGGTTGCCTTGTACAATGGAAGACGCGCCAATGGTTATGAAAGGGAATATCCGAACCGTTCTTTCCAGCAAAGACATGCCAATGTGACGAACAGGTATGAACTGGATAAAACAAGGACAGTTAGAAATGAGGGCGTCAGAAGCAATAATGCCAACGGAACAAGGAATTCTGGTACAAGAAATACCAAAAATACAACTGCCGGAGGAACCAGAACACAAAATTCAACCCCAAGGGCAACTTCAGGCACAAGGAACTCAGCTGGTTCAACAAGGGGAAATTCCGGAATCAAGAACCAATCGGCCTCAACGCCAAGGCAAACTTCCGGTACGAGAATTCAAACAACAACGCCAAGAGCCAATAATACAATTAAAACGCGTGACAATTCGCAAGGAACCCAAATGCAGACTATCACTCCGAAGGCAAACCAAGGTGCAAGAGTGCAGCAAGTACAACAACGAACAACTCCGCAGGCTGCCGCACCAAGACCACAACAAGCTGCCGCGCCAAGACAAAACAATCCGGCAGCTGCTGCTCCAAGAGCAAATAACAGCAGCAGAATGCAGCCGGCCCAAAATGCGGGCGGCGGAAGACAAGCTCAACAAAGGGAAAATCCGGGCGGAAGAAGATAATAAGATCCGATAAAATTAAAAGCACTAATTTACTTTAGTGCTTTTTTTATTGGCTATTTTTCAATTGTTAAAAAAAACGATGGCATTTGATGTTAATATATTTAATAATCATAACTTTGTACCCTTTTATAATACCATTATGAGTGCACATCGCGGTCTTCACAGTAAATTAACTTTCGCAGGATTATTAATTACTTTAGGAATAATTTACG
>DATHGE010000324.1:0-18922 GCA_035317805.1 Flavobacterium sp.
AAACGATCAATGCTGCAAGCCCGCTCGGGATATACAATTCTGCCCAACCGATAATGCCGTTTCCGAAAGTAATAAGCAAGATACCTGGCAAGGCCTGTCTGGCGATGTCTTTCAGCGTCAGCTTTTCGAGTTTGCCCATAAAGAACATGGCGATGAAGAGCAGCATTCCGGCACCGAACTGGCGGATTCCCGAAAAAAGGAACGGCGGAAAATCCTTCACCCCGATGCGAAGCGCAAGGTAAGTGGTTCCCCAGAAAATGCAGACGATTAGTAGTGCGATGTAGACTTTTGGATTTGATTTCATGGCTGAATTTTTTTATACATTCACTATTTATTGTGAACGCGTGATTTGATTGATTGTTGATGATTGAAACCCATGGCGATTAAATCTGTCATACAAAATTCTTAAAAAAAACAGTACCAATACAGATACAATTTTATTAATTTTGACGAGTACAATTTTTTTATCATGCAAAACTTCAAAACAGACTTTATTTATTCGGCCATTGCCGGAAATATCGAAAAGAAAATCGTGAGCGGCGTACTCAAAATGGGCGATAAATTGCCTTCAGTACGTGTCATTAGTCGTGAAAACGGCGCCAGCATCAGCACCATCCTGCAGGCCTATTATGTTTTGGAAAGCAAAGGACTCATCGAAGCGCGTCCGCAATCGGGCTATTATGTGACACATTGCAGCAGGCTTTTGCCGAATATGGTCGCCACGAGCAAACCCAACAACAACACGCGCGAAAATGACATCGACAGCATTATCGCGAAGATTTATGCCGAAATGGGAAATACCGGAAACCAGGTTTTTTCACTGGGTGTCCCGGCTTCCGAATTGCTGCCGTTGGCCAAACTCAACAAGGCGATTATCCAGTCGGTCCGCGAACTCGACGACAGCGGCACCGCTTACGAACCCGTTGCCGGGAATATGCGGTTGCGGCGGCAGATCGCGAGGCATGCCTATACCTGGGACAGCAATCTTGTCGAAGATGATATTGTGACAACGGCAGGCTGTATGAATGCTTTGGCGAATTGCATGATTTCGCTGGCTTCCAAAGGCGATACGATAGCCGTGGAAAGTCCGGTTTACTTTGGAATCATCCAGCTCGCAAGAAGCCTGGGCCTTAATATTATCGAATTGCCGACGAACGCGCAGACCGGAATCGAAATCGAGGCATTGGAAAAAGAACTCAAAAACAACAGGATCAAATTGTGCCTGCTCGTGAGCAATTTCAGCAATCCAATCGGCAGCTGCATGCCCGACGAGCACAAGAAAAAAGTCGTGCAATTGATGGAACATTACAACGTTCCGCTGATTGAGGACGATTTATACGGCGATGTATATTTTGGCAGCCACCGCCCGAAATCGTGCAAGACTTTCGACGAAAGCGGTATCGTGCTCTGGTGTGGCTCCTTTTCGAAAACACTGGCGCCGGGTTATCGCGTGGGTTGGGTCGCACCCGGGAAATTTAAAGAGCAGATCATCAAGACGAAACTTTTCCACAACATATCCTCGACGACACTTACGCAGGAAGCCATTGGAAGTTTCCTTGAAAACGGGCGTTATGAGAATCATTTGAGGAAACTCAGGAATACATTGCATATGAATTCGCTCAATTTCCTGCGCACCATCAGCGAGCATTTCCCCGAAGGGACTAAAGTCACCAGGCCTCAGGGCGGATTCATATTATGGCTCGAGCTCCATCCGAAAATCGATACGATGGATTTGTATGAATTGGCATTGAAACACCGCATCAGCATCGCGCCCGGACGCATGTTCACTTCCAAACAGCAATACAACAATTGCCTGCGCCTGAGTTACGGACTCAACTGGAACGAGGATCTGCGGCAGGGTCTGGTCACTTTGGGAACCTTGGCGAAAACACTTTTAAACGGTTGATAACTTTTGACTGTTAAAAATTCTAAAATCAAAAAAGCTATAATTTTTTTTACTACTTTTATAATGTATTTTTCTGATTATCAAGAATATTACAGGTTCAATGGGATTCATTTCCAAAGCAAAGTAATTCGAAAACCGGGCACAATTGCAACAGTTTAACCGGATGATAAGACAGAAACACAGAAGAGAAGCTTCCTTAAAAAAGGCTTCTCTTTGTTGTTGATAAACTTCGTAACTTCGCAGCAAATCCAATCTAAAATGCAGCTCGTCTTCGCTTCCAACAATAAAAACAAGATTCTCGAAATCCAGGCCTTGCTTCCCGAAAGCATTAAAATCCTGAGTCTTGAGGAAATCGGCTGCCTTGAAGAAATCCCCGAAACTGCCGAAACCATCGAAGGCAACGCCATCCTCAAAGCCGATTATGTCACAAAAAATTATGGCTATGACTGTTTTGCCGACGATACCGGTTTGGAAGTTTCCGCTTTAAATGGCGAGCCCGGCGTTTATTCGGCGCGTTATGCAGGCGAACAAAGAAATGCGGAAGACAATATAAACAAGCTTTTAGCCGAACTCCGGCATAAATCCGACCGCAGCGCGCAATTCAAAACCGTCATCGCATTAAACCTTAACGGAAAGCAGCACCTTTTTACCGGAATCGCTTTGGGCGAAATCATTTCGGAACGAAAAGGGAATCAGGGTTTTGGCTACGATCCGATCTTTCAGCCTGTAGGATTTGACTTAACGTATGCACAGCTTTCGCTCGGGCAAAAGGGCCAAATCAGCCATCGTGGAAAGGCAACCAAACTTCTAATCGACTTCCTGAAAAACTAACCTGTTGATTTTCAATAATTAATAAAAAGCCAAATCTGATTTTTGCATTAGATTATCTCACTTATTAGCCTTACTTTTGCACCAAATTTTAAAAACTTATATGAATAAATTTGAACAATTAGGATTGAGTGAGTCGCTGCAACGTGCGATTATCGATCTAGGATTTGAGAATCCGACCGAAGTGCAGGAGAAAGCGATTCCCCTATTATTGGAACAAGACACAGATTTAGTTGCGTTGGCTCAGACAGGGACAGGGAAAACGGCAGCTTTTGGTTTCCCGCTTATCCAGAAAATTGATGCCGACAACAGAAATACACAGGCGTTAATATTATCACCTACCCGCGAACTTTGTTTGCAGATTACGAATGAGATTAAGAACTACGCGAAATACGAAAAAGGTATCAATGTAGTGGCGATTTACGGTGGTGCCAGCATTACCGATCAGGCAAGGGACATCAAAAGAGGCGCGCAGATTATCGTGGCAACTCCTGGAAGAATGCAGGACATGATCAACAGAGGTTTGGTAAATATCAAACAGATCGATTATTGTGTACTTGACGAGGCGGATGAAATGCTCAACATGGGATTCTATGAAGACATCGTTTCCATCCTGTCCGACACACCTGAAGAAAAAAGTACCTGGCTTTTCTCGGCGACTATGCCTGCGGAAGTATCGCGTATCGCTAAAAAATTCATGGAAAACCCGATCGAGATTACTGTGGGCGCTAAGAACTCCGGTTCGGCTACCGTTTCACACGAATTTTACCTGGTGAACGCCCGCGACCGTTACGAAGCTTTGAAAAGATTGGCCGATGCCAACCCGGACATTTTCTCCGTAGTGTTCTGTCGTACGAAAAGAGACACACAGGCTGTTGCCGAAAAACTCATCGAAGACGGTTATAATGCCGCAGCTTTGCATGGTGATTTGTCACAGGCGCAACGTGATTCTGTAATGAAATCGTTCCGTGGACGCCAAATCCAAATGCTTGTTGCGACTGACGTAGCCGCACGTGGAATTGACGTAGACAACATCACACACGTCGTGAATTACCAGTTGCCGGACGAAATCGAAACCTACAACCACCGTTCGGGACGTACCGGCCGTGCAGGGAAATTGGGAACTTCGATCGTTATCGTAACCAAAAGCGAACTGCGCAAGATTTCTTCGATTGAAAGAATCATCAAGCAGAAATTCGAGGAGAAAACAATCCCAAGCGGAATTGAAATCTGTGAAATCCAACTGTTGCACCTCGCCAACAAGATTAAAGATACTGAGGTGGATCACGAAATCGACAACTACCTTCCGGCCATTAATAATGTGCTTGAAGATTTGTCGAAAGAAGAACTCATCAAGAAAATGGTTTCTGTAGAATTCAACCGTTTCATCAACTATTACAAGAAAACACGCGATTTGTCTGCGCAATCTGCAGGTTCCGAAAGACGCGAAAGCAGCGATCGTGAGCCGAGGGAATTTGGCAATAGCGGAGGCGCCGTGCGTTATTTCGTGAACATCGGTTCGAGAGACAATTTTGACTGGATGCAATTGAAAGATTTCTTGAAGGAAACTTTGGATTTAGGACGTGACGATGTGTATAAAGTCGACGTGAAAGAAGGTTTCTCTTTCTTCAACACCGATCCTGAGCACACGGATAAAGTGATGGAAGTATTGAATAACATCCAACTCGAAGGCCGTCGCATCAACGTGGAAATTTCCAAAAATGACGGTGGCGGAAGACGCGACCACAACGGAAGAAGCAGTGGTGGAAGTTTTGGAGGCGGAAAAAGTTTCGGACCTAAAAGGGAAGGCAATTTCGCACCAAGGAAAGAAGGCGGATTCAGAAGTGACCGCAGTGCTGCTCCAAGAGAAGGCGGGTTTATCCCAAGAACCGGATCACCGAGACGCGAAGGCGGATTTTCATCCGACCGTCCGGCAAGGAGAGCCGATTCTCCAAAGACGGAAGGCTTCTCTGAAAGAGCGCCAAGACGTTCGGAAAGCTTCGGCGACGCGGCAAAACCAAAGCGTCCGAGAAAAAGCTAAACCCGTTTAGTTAATTTTCTTATAATTTATCGGAGACTGCAAAATATCTTACTGTGTTTTATTACTTTTAGCCCAATAAAACACGACATGAGATATATTGCAGTCTTCTTTTTTTTAGTGCTCTCTGTGGCAGCATCGGCGCAAGGCGTTATTTCTCAAAAAGTCTCAGGAACCATCGTGAACGACAATACGCAGGCGGCCATTTCAAATGTTAATGTTATCAATATTAATAAGGTCAAAGGGACGACGACCAATGAAAAGGGTTTCTTTGAAATCGAGGTTTCTGCAAACGATACTTTACACTTGTCGCTCATCGGATTCCAATCGATCAAGATCCGCGTCACAAACGACTGGCTCAAGAATAAATCCACAACCATAAAACTGACCGAAAAAGCGATTGCGCTCGAGGAAGTCAACATCATGCCATATAATCTTACTGGTTATTTAGAAATCGACTCT
Source organism: Flavobacterium sp. (assembly GCA_035317805.1). Taxonomy (GTDB): domain Bacteria; phylum Bacteroidota; class Bacteroidia; order Flavobacteriales; family Flavobacteriaceae; genus Flavobacterium. The sequence goes on from DATHGE010000324.1 coordinate 5,235, forward strand.
AAACTGATTCCGATCCGCGAGAATTACCGCTACAGCATTTCCGGATTGCAGCAAGGCTATGAAGCGGGCGAATATTCCCCGAACGCGTTCGGAAGGGTTTTGGGCTCGATCTTCAATCCAACCGACATGCTCTACAATTTCTTCGGCAAGAAGCCAAAGGAACTCAAAAGGCTCAAGGAAATGCGCAAGGACGATACGGTGCGCAACCTGCTCGAATCCAAATTCGACCGCGAAACCCTGGCCGTTCTGCTCGGTATCGATAAGAATGAGATCGCCGAAATCCTGCAGCGCTGCAATTATTCCGACTCGTTCGTCAAATCCGCAAACGACCTGCAGATCATGGATGCGATCAGCGAATGCTACGAGGAATATAAGATTTTAAAGAAAAGATAATATTTGGGCGTTCCCTGCGGGCCGCGCTGTCCGCTATATCTTTTTCGCTGCGCTTCAAAAGGATGCCGCTTCCATCGCTAACGCACTTACCGGAACTTTTATTTCCCCGAAAAATACCGCGCCTCAATCCGCTTGATATCCTTAATGGTATTTCGTGCCCAGTCGAGCCTTTTTTCCAAAATGGCTTCGTCAGACAACTGCCAGTGCAAATCCGATTTGTGCAAACGCCCCATCAGATTCTGGATAATAATCGCCGCAGAAACCGAAATATTAAGGCTTTCGGTAAACCCGACCATCGGGATTTTCAGGAAACCATCGGCCGCCGCCAAAACTTCCGGCGACAATCCATCTCTTTCCGTCCCGAAAAACAAGGCGGCTGGCTGTGAAATATCAAAATCGTCGAGTAAACAATCGTCTTCATGCGGCGTTGTGGCAATGATGCGGTAGCCTTTATTTTTTAAGTCGGAAATGCAATCAGAGATATTCTCAAATCGGTTCACGTCGACCCATTTCTGTGCGCCCATTGCAATTTCCTTGTCGATGCTTTTCCCGTATTTGGCTTCCACTACGTTGAGCTGCTGGATCCCGAAAACCTCACAGCTGCGCATCACCGCACTCGTATTGTGCAACTGGAAAACATCTTCAATCGCCACGGTGAAATGGTTGGTACGCGTGGCCAGCACCTCAAGAAAACGGGCTTTTCGGTTTTCGGTGAGGAAACCTTCGAGATATTCGAGATAATCCAAATCTATCATGAAAATATTTTTGTCAAAAATACAAAAAGACACTAACTTTCGTATTCTAAACACAAACTAAGAAATCCGAGGCTGAAGCCGAACTGGCAGAGCAATCCGCGTGTCATCCCGAGCGCAGCCGAGGGACGCGTCCAATCATAATCATGAAAAAGAAACTTATCGTCTTAACAGGTGCCGGAATCTCCGCCGAAAGCGGCATCAAAACCTTCCGCGACAGCGACGGGCTTTGGGAAGGCCACAACGTCATGGATGTCGCCACGCCCGAAGGTTTCCAAAAAAATCCCGGACTCGTACTCGATTTTTACAACCAGCGCCGGCGGCAGCTGCACGAAGTCGAACCCAACACCGGACATAAGATCCTGGCGGAACTCGAAAAGGAATTCGACGTCCACATCATCACCCAAAACGTCGACAATCTGCACGAACGCGCAGGCAGCACCAATGTCCTGCATCTGCACGGCGAATTATTAAAAGTCAGAAGTACCAAAAACCACACGCCTATTTTCGACTGGCATGTCGATCTGGTCCTTGGCGACAAAGATGAAAACGGCCACCAATTGCGCCCGCACATCGTTTGGTTTGGCGAAGACGTCCCTGCTTTGGAAGAAGCGGTCGACCTGACCCAAAAAGCCGATTTCTTTGCCGTCGTCGGAACGTCTTTGCAGGTTTATCCCGCGGCCGGGCTGATCGGTTTCACCAATCCGGAAATCCCTGTTTTTTATATCGACCCGAAACCGGCGCATATCCCAAATCTTTCCAATCCGCTCGAAATTATCGCCGAACCCGCTTCATCGGGAATGCTGGTTTTGAAGAAAAGGTTGCTGCAGCTGATCTGACGTTTGTGATAAAATTATGATTTAATAAAAGCGTTTGTTTTCATTTTTGGATCCTATGGGTTATATTTGCTTTTATCCCGCAAACAACACACAACAATGCAAAACCTGACCGAACTGAACGCCATTTCCCCTATTGACGGAAGATACCGCAGCAAAACTATTTCCCTTTCAAAGTATTTCTCCGAAGAAGCGCTGATCAGATACCGGGTGCTTGTAGAGATCGAATATTTCATTGCGCTTTGCGAAGTTCCGTTGCCGCAATTAAAAGGCGTCGACAATTCCCTTTTTGAAAGCCTCAGGAATATCTATAAAAATTTCGCTACGGAAGATGCGCTTTGGATCAAGGATACGGAGAAAACCACGAACCACGATGTAAAAGCCGTAGAATATTTCATCAAGGAAAAATTCGAAAAATTCGGGCTTTCGCAATACAAGGAATTCATCCATTTCGGGCTGACGTCGCAGGACATCAACAATACCGCAATCCCGCTTTCGACCAAAGAAGCATTTCAGGATGTTTATCTGAAATTGTTGATTGAACTCGTTGCCAAATTAAAAGAACTAAGCATCGACTGGGCAGCCATTCCGATGCTTGCCAGAACACACGGACAACCGGCTTCCCCAACCCGTTTGGGTAAAGAGATCGGCGTTTTTGTGGAAAGGCTTGAGGAACAGATGCGGCTGCTTTTCAACATTCCGTTTGCGGCGAAATTTGGCGGCGCGACCGGGAATTACAATGCGCACCACGTCGCTTATCCGGATGTTGACTGGCGGAAATTCGGGAGTGATTTTGTGGAAGGAAACTTAGGTCTGCACCATTCGTTCCCGACGACACAGATTGAGCATTACGATCATTTTGCCGCGTTTTTCGACGCATTAAAAAGAATCAATACGATAATTATAGATTTGGACCGCGACATCTGGACGTATGTGTCGATGGAATATTTCAAACAAAAAATCAAAGTGGGCGAAATCGGTTCGTCGGCGATGCCGCATAAAGTGAACCCGATCGATTTTGAGAATTCGGAAGGAAATCTTGGGATGGCGAACGCGATTTTCGAGCATCTGTCGGCCAAATTACCCTTGTCGAGATTACAGCGCGATTTGACCGACAGTACGGTTTTGAGAAACATCGGCGTCCCAATCGGGCATACCCTGATTGGTTTTGAAGCGACTTTGAAAGGACTCAACAAATTGCTTTTGAATGAAAGTAAGTTCGCCGAAGACCTCGAGCGAAACTGGGCGGTTGTTGCCGAAGCGATACAAACGATTTTAAGACGCGAAGGCTATCCGAATCCGTATGAAGCACTGAAAGGATTGACGCGGACGAATACGACAATTGATAAGAATGCCATCCATAATTTCATTCAGACGCTGGAAGTTTCCGGTGAAATTAAAGCGGAATTGCTAAAAATTACTCCGGCGAATTATCTGGGGATCTAAGTTCAGCATTCGTTATTCGTTATTCGTTATTCGTTATTCGTTATTCAAGCTTAAAAAAAAGAATGTTGAACCGATGAACAACGAATGTTGAATTTTGAAATGTCCGGGATGCCTAGCCCTGATTGCAGCAAGTAGCCTCGCAGAGCTACTGCGGAAAGCAGGACCCGGGCTCCTAGCGAATAGGCGAAGCAATAGCTTCAAATAAACAATAGGAAACTTCAGAGGATTGCTTCGCTTTGCTCGCAATGACGACGAAACACTAAACACAAATTATGAGCGCCGCAGAAACAGCCACACACCATTTATATCCGCTAATCAGCGATTTGGGATTGATCCTGATGACGGCTGCCGTGGCGGTTTTGCTGTTTAAGAAGATCAAGCAGCCGCTGGTTTTGGGGTATCTGATTGCGGGATTTCTGGCGGGCAACCATTTTGATTTTTTCCCTTCGGTGAAAGATGTGCACAGTGTGGAAGTCTGGGCGGAGATCGGCGTGATCTTTCTACTGTTCAGTCTCGGACTCGAATTCAGTTTCAAGAAGCTGATGAAAGTGGGCGGAACGGCTTCGATTACGGCCGGTACGCAAATTTTCACCATGCTTGGTATCGGTTATGTCACGGGGATGTTGATGGGTTGGAAGACGATGGATTGTATTTTTCTGGCCGTGATCCTTTCGATTTCCTCAACCACAATTATTGTCAAGGCGTTTACTGAACTGGGCGTAAAGACGCAACATTTTACATCGACGGTAATCGGTTCGCTGATTGTGCAGGATATTCTCGCGATTTTAATGATGGTTTTGCTGTCGACGATTGCAGTGACGCAGCAGTTTTCGGGACAGGAAATGATTTATTCGATACTGAAATTGTTGTTTTTTCTGACCTTGTGGTTTGTATGCGGGATTTTCTTTATCCCAACCTTGCTCAAGCGTGCCAAGAAACTGATTACCGATGAGATGCTGCTTATCATTTCGCTTGCATTGTGTTTAATGATGGTGATATTTGCTTCGCGTGTTGGATTTTCTCCGGCTTTGGGCGCCTTCATTATGGGTTCAATTATTGCCGAAACGACACAGGCGGAACATATCGAGCATTTGGTTCGCCCGGTCAAGGATTTGTTCGGAGCGGTATTTTTCGTCTCGGTCGGCATGCTGATCAATCCGAATACTTTGGTGGAATATTGGGTTCCGGTGCTGATTCTTACGGTCATTACGATTTTCGGTCAATCGATAAGTTCGACTATCGGTTCGCTGATTTCCGGGCAGCCGTTAAAGCAGTCGATACAAACCGGGATGAGCCTTTCACAGATTGGGGAATTTTCGTTTATCATAGCGACATTGGGTATGACACTCAATGTAACGAGTTCATTTTTATATCCCGTAGTCGTTGCGGTTTCGGCAATTACGACTTTTACAACGCCGTTTATGATTAAGTTTTCGGCGCCGTTTTCCGATTATCTTGTGAAAAAATTACCCCGGAAATGGACGAAACGGATCGAGCGTTACAGTGCGAATGCGCAATCGATCAAATCGGCGAGCAACTGGCAGATTGTGCTGCGGGCTTATATTACGCAGGTCGTCATCCATTCGGTAATTATTATTGCGATCACGTTGCTTTCGACGCGGTATTTCCTTCCGCTGGTGATTACAACAAACCATGGGAATGAACTCGCAGCCGTAATCACATTGGTAGTCCTTGCCCCGTTTTTATGGGCTTTGTCGTTGCGTCGTGTGGCCGTGAATGAAGTCCAGGAACTGATGTTGGTGCGAAGATACCGCGGACCGATTATCATGCTGGTTTTATTGCGTTTCATACTCGCTTTGGTTTACATCGGATTCCTGCTCGACAATTTCTTTTCGCCTCAGGTCGCACTTATCACGTTGGTCATTGCGGCTTTGCTGTATCTTTTATTTCCGAAGAAACTCAACGCGCAGTATTCCAAAATCGAAAGCCGGTTCTTCAAAAACCTCAATGAGCGCGAAAGCGTGAAAAACAAAAGGCAGCTCAGCGGATTGACACCATGGGACGGACACATGACGTATTTTGATATTTCGAAAGAATCAAATATCGCCGGGAAAACGCTGGAAGAGTTATCTATCCGCGAGCAAATGGGCATCAATATCGCCTTTATCAAACGTGGTGAAATTACGATTACCGTACCCAGCCGCAATGAACGATTGTTTCCGGGTGATGAGATCTGCGTAATCGGAACCGACATCCAGCTCAAGGAATTCAAGAAATATCTGGACGAGAATGAAATCGCAAAACCCGAAGAAATAGCGGAACCCGAAATCGTCATGCGCCAATTCGAACTCGTTGACGAGGAATTTATGGGGAAAAGCATCCGCCAATCGGGATTGCGTGAAAAGACGAGCGGACTTGTAGTCGGCCTGGAACGCAGAGGCAAAAGGATTATGAATCCGGATTCGCATCTGGTGTTGCAGAAAGACGACATCCTTTGGATCGTTGGCGACCGTAAATTATTGACGCGGTTGATCCGAAGCCAGCATTCATAAAAAATGGATAAACAATTTCTTATTTATCCATTTTCAATGTATCTCTTTTCGAAAAATTATCTCGAATAATTCGGTGCTTCTTTCGTAATCGTTACGTTGTGCGGATGGCTTTCGGTGATTCCGCTTGACGTAATCCTGACAAATCTTCCGGTTTCCTGTAAAGTCGGAATATCTTTGGAACCGCAATAACCCATTCCGGCACGCAAACCGCCGATAAACTGCTGCATGCTTTCGTTGAGTTCGCCTTTGTATGGCACGCGTCCGACAATTCCTTCCGGAACCAATTTCTTGATGTCGTCTTCCACATCCTGGAAATAACGGTCTTTAGAACCTTCCTGCATCGCTTCCACAGAGCCCATTCCGCGATACGATTTAAATTTACGCCCTTCGAAAATAATCGTTTCGCCCGGAGATTCTTTAGTCCCTGCGAGTAACGATCCCATCATCACGCAATCGGCTCCGGCGGCGATCGCTTTCGGGATATCGCCAGTGTAACGGATTCCGCCATCGGCAATTACGGGAACACCAGTTCCTTTGATCGCTGCGGCAACTTCGAGTACGGCGGAAAATTGCGGAAAACCAACTCCGGCCACGATTCTTGTGGTACAGATAGAACCCGGACCGATTCCGACTTTCACGCCGTCGGCACCGTTTTCTACTAAATATTTCGCTGCTTCAGGCGTGGCGATATTTCCGACGATAACGTCGATATTTGGAAATTTCGATTTGACTTCTTTCAATACATTGACAACACCTTCGGTATGGCCGTGTGCCGTATCGATAATTATTGCGTCGACACCTGCATTCACCAAAGCCTCTGCCCTTTTGACCGCATCACCGGTAACGCCGATGGCCGCCGCAACGCGCAAACGTCCGAAAGTATCTTTGTTGGCGATTGGTTTTTGGGTGAGTTTGGTGATGTCGCGGAAAGTGATGAGTCCGACGAGTTTATATTCGGAATTGACTACCGGTAGTTTTTCGATTTTGTGTCCCTGCAGGATGACTTCGGCTTCTTCTAAAGATGTTCCTTCGGCAACGGTAACCAGATTTTCACTCGTCATGACTTCGACAATCGGACGCGCAAGATTCTTTTCGAAACGCAAATCGCGGTTGGTGACGATTCCTTTGAGTTTGGTATTTTCATCAACGATTGGGATTCCGCCGATCCCGAATTCCTTCATTACAGATTTTGCATCGGCAACGGTGGCGGTCATCGGCAACGTTACCGGATCGATGATCATTCCGGATTCGGCGCGCTTCACTTTGCGCACTTTGGCCGCCTGCTGCTCAATCGTCATGTTCTTATGGAGTACGCCGATGCCGCCTTCCTGCGCCATTGCGATTGCCATTGCGCTTTCGGTAACAGTGTCCATCGCTGCGGAAACGATTGGGACATTGAGCGTAATATTTCTGGAGAATTTGGATTTGATGCTGACTTCACGCGGAAGTACGTTCGAATAATTGGGGACTAAAAGTACGTCATCGTAAGTTAAACCTTCGCCGATAATCTTGGAGTTGTGTGCGATCATTGCAATTTGTAGTTGTAGTTAAATTGCGTGCAAATATAGTTAAAAATTAGAAAATCTGAATCAGAAATTTAAGTTAAAAATCAGGAAAGTATTTTGCCATTGGAAATTTACTGTTACTTTTGTCGACTGATTAGTCAATCTACAAATGGACAAGCAAAAAGAAATATTAGCGGCGGCGTTGAAACTATTCGTCGAATTTGGTTTTCACGGTACGCCGACAAGCAAAATTGCGAAAGAAGCCGGCGTTGCAAACGGAACCTTATTCCATTATTACGCAACGAAAGACGAACTCATTATTTCCTTATACATAGCCTTGAAATTGCAAATGGCCGCTTTTATAGAAAGCAAGGCCTCGGTCGGTGATAATGACGAGACAAGGTTCAGGAAGCAATTCGAATATGCGCTGTATTGGGGAATCGAACACAAAGCCGAATTCCAGTACATGCAGCAATTGTATGCCTCGCCTTATGTCGCGATGATCCATTCGGAGGAAATCCAGAAGCAATTGGAAAAATCCTGTAACCAGATCCAGGAAGCGATCGACAAGAAAATCATCAAGCCGTTTCCCGTCGATTATATTTTTACGATTATCGGCAGCCATCTTTTCGGGCTGAACCAATATTTGCGGAATTCTAATTTTCCAGTAAAAAAGCAGAAAGAAGTCATTTCAGAAACTTTCGATTTACTCTGGGACATGCTCACTTAATTCTATTCACAAAATCAATCAAAATAATTAATCATGTATTTTATCGCTATTATTATCACTTTCATTTTAATCGTTTACGTTTTCATGCAGCAGCCGAAATTCGGAAAATTGCCTTCAGCTAAAAGACTTGAAAAAATCAAAAAATCATCCAATTTCCGTGAAGGAAAATTCCAGAATCTAAGTTTCACGCCCGATTTGGCCGAAGGCGAAACGATGCTCAAAGTGATGAAGAAAATCTTGTTCCAAAAAGACAAGCGCAACAAGCCAACCGATCGCATTCCGTCACAGAAAACCGATTTGTTCTCTTTAAATCCTTCCGAAAATGCCATTGTCTGGTTTGGGCATTCCTCCTATTTCATGCAATTGGACGGAAAGAAATTCCTCATCGATCCGGTTTTCAGCGGCGCCGCTTCACCGATTCCCGCTACAACCAGAAGCTTTCCCGGAAGCGATGTTTATACAAGTGATGACATTCCACAAATCGATTATCTCATTATTTCGCACGACCATTGGGACCATCTGGATTATGACACTGTCGTGAAATTGATGCCGAAAGTCAAAACCGTCATCACCGGATTGGGAACCGGCGCACACCTCGAACGCTGGGGTTTTCATCCGGAAATAATCATCGAGAAGGATTGGAATGAACAGATTGATTTGTCGGACGGATTTACGATCAATACAACGCCGGCACGTCATTTCTCCGGAAGAGGATTCAAAAGAAACCAGGCAATTTGGCTGTCATTCGTTTTACAGACACCGACGCGGAGAATATTCCTTGGCGGAGACAGCGGTTATGATACGCATTTTGCTAAGATTGGCGAAGATTTCGGCCCGTTCGATCTGGCGATTTTGGAATGCGGACAGTACAATCTCAGCTGGAAAAATATCCACCTGCTTCCCGAAGAAATGATTCCCGCCGCAACGGATCTGAAGGCGAAAATGCTGATGCCGGTGCATTGGGGCAAATTTGCGCTCGCCATCCACGCCTGGGATGAACCGATTATCAAAGTCACCGAAGCCGCAAAAGCCGCAAACCTTCCATTATTCACGCCAATGATCGGCGAAAAAGCGAATCTCGACATTCCGAAAGTTTACCCAGAATGGTGGAAAACGGTCAATTAATGAAATTCCCCGAACAGTTTCGTGGCTTCGTTGTAAGCGCTTTCAAAACTCATCGGGCTGGTGCTGGTATCTTCTTTTTGTGTAGTAAAATAAGACAATAATTTTTCGGTAGGCATGTTTCCGGTCAGGTCATCTGTGGCCATCGGGCAGCCGCCAAATCCTTGTATCGCTCCGTCAAAACGCCTGCATCCCGCTTTATAGGCGGCATCGATTTTTTCGAACCATTTATCGGGCGTGGTATGCAAATGGGCGCCGAATTCAATTTTTGGGTATTTCGGAATCAGGTTCGAAAACAAGTAATCAATCACATCCGGCGTCGAGCTGCCGACCGTATCCGAAAGCGACAGAATCTTTACGCCCATATTCGATAACTTCTCCGTCCACTCGCCCACAATCTCCACATTCCACGGATCGCCATACGGATTTCCGAAACCCATCGAAAGATAGGCAACGACTTCCTTATTGCTTGTATCGGCAATATCGAGGATTTCCTGTAATGTAAGGAGTGATTCGGCGATAGTTTTGTGGGTGTTCCGCATCTGGAAATTTTCCGAAATCGAAAAAGGGAAACCCAAATATTGGATCTGCGAATGTTGTGAAGCCATCTGTGCGCCTTGCGTATTGGCAATAATCGCGAGCAATTTGCTTTGGGTTTGCGATAAATCGAGCTGTGCCAAAACTTCCGCCGTGTCCTGCATTTGTGGGATTGCCTTTGGCGAAACGAAACTCCCGAAATCGATCGTATCAAAACCGACGCGCAGCAAAGACTGGATGTAGGCCGCTTTTCTTTCGGCAGGGATAAATGGCTTTATGCCCTGCATCGCATCGCGCGGACATTCTATAATTTTTATTGGCTCCATAGAAAGCCAAATATAAGAAAGTATTGCGTTTTTACGAAATCGTTTTTTCTAATAATTCTTATTGACAGATGAAACTATTACTACTTTCAGTAATAAATAACATTATTACTGAAATTGGTAATAATTAAAAGTATTACATAATTTGGTAATATTAAATATTATTACGTTATTTGGTAATAAATTCAATTTGAAGGTATTTAAAAAAAGACGAATTTTTAATTATATTTGAAATATGATAAGCATAATCACCGGTGACATTGTCAATTCCAGGAAACTGGATTCCACAATATGGATCGACGGTCTCAAGAAAATACTCGACAGCAAAGGCAAGAATCCCGGCGGATGGGAAATCTATCGTGGCGACCAGTTCCAACTCGAGATTAAAAATCCCGAAGCCGCTTTGCTTGCGGCCTTGCAGATCAAGGCATATCTTAAAACGCTAAAGCTCGATGCGCGTATGAGTATCGGTTTTGGAGACAAGACTTATACCGCCGATAAAATTTCAGAAAGCAACGGAAGCGCCTTCATCCATTCGGGTGAAGTATTTGAGACTTTGAAAAAGCAAAAGGTAACGCTGGCCGTCAATTCCGGGAATACCGTTTTTGACCGCGAGATGAACCTGATGCTGCGGCTCGGGCTTACCTTTATGGACAACTGGCTGCCGCAATCGGCCGAATTTATCCTGGTCGCGATTGCAAACCAGTCGCTTTCGCAGGAGGAAATCGGAAACAGGCTCGGCATTAACCAGGCCGCCGTGAGCCGCAGGCAGAAACGCGCCCGATTCGACCTGATGATGGAACTTTGTGGCTATTTTACCGAAAAAATTAAAACGCTGAACGCATGATCATCTTTGTAAAACTATTGCTCGCACACCTGCTTGGCGATTTCCTGCTGCAGCCCACTTCCTGGGTTTTGGATAAGGAAAATAAGAAGCAGGGCAGCATCTATCTTTATGTTCATATCCTGTTGCACTTCGGATTGGCGTGGCTGCTCGTAGGCGAACCCGCATTTGGGATTTTCGCCGGAATATTAGCATTGGCACATGGTCTCATCGACCTGATGAAGCTGCATTTCCAGAAACCGGAAACCAAACGCGGTTGGTTTATTGCCGACCAGATTTTGCATCTGGTTACCATCGCAGCGATCGGCATGATTTACAAAGGGACGCTGATCGATCCGGCCTTTTTCGACAGCCGTTTCTGGATATTGCTCACGGCCGTACTTTTGCTGACAAAACCGACTTCGATAATCATCCGGAATGTCATTTCGATATGGACGCCGGCGAGTAAAGACGGCGATGAGAATTCGCTTGTCAATGCCGGGAAATATATCGGGATTCTGGAACGGCTGTTCGTTTTCTGCTTCATTATCACCGGACATTTTGAGGCGATCGGTTTCCTGCTTGCGGCGAAATCCATTTTTCGTTTTGGCGATCTGATGGAAGCTAAGGAGCGAAAACTCACCGAATATGTATTGATCGGGACTTTACTGAGTTTTGGGATTGCGTTGCTCACCGGGCTTTTGGTCCAGGTTGCGCTGCTACAATTGCTGTAAGATTTTCTTGTTGATTGCCTTTACCAATGCCGGACCTTCATAAATAAATCCGGTATACAATTGCACCAGGCTGGCTCCGGCTTCGAGTTTCTCCATCGCATCTTCGGCAGAATGGATACCGCCGACACCGATAATCGGGAAAGCCTTATCGCTTTTTTCAGAAACGAACCGAATGACTTCCGTCGAACGTTTCGCCAGTGGCTTTCCGGACAATCCGCCGGTTTCCATTTTATTTTCCGATTGCAGGCCTTCGCGTGAAATGGTCGTATTTGTCGCAATGACTCCGGCAATTCTGGTTTCCTTTACAATATCGATAATGTCGAGCAGCTGCGAATCGGTCAGATCTGGCGCGATTTTAAGCAGGATCGGTTTTTGTTTCGGCCTTGCGGAATTCTGATCCTGCAAAGTCTGCAGTAATTTTGTCAGCGGTTCCTTATCCTGCAGTTCGCGCAGGTTTGGCGTATTGGGTGAACTCACATTCACGACAAAATAATCGACATGATCGAACAACGCATCAAAGCAAATTTGGTAATCGGAAACCGCATTTTCGTTTTCGGTCCCTTTGTTCTTTCCTATGTTTCCGCCGATCAGGACGCCATTATTTCCCTTTAGCCTTCCAACAGCATTCGCCACGCCACCGTTATTAAAGCCCATTCGGTTGATAATGGCCGAATCTTCGCGCAAGCGGAACAGCCTTTTTTTTGGGTTGCCGTCCTGCGGTTTTGGCGTGAGCGTCCCGATTTCAATCGAACCGAGGCCGAAATTGGACAATTCCTGATAGAGTTTCGCGTCCTTGTCGAAGCCAGCTGCGAGTCCGACCGGATTTTTGAATTTCAATCCGAATACCTCGCGTTCCAAACGTTTGTCCTTCACTTCATAAATCACCCTGAAAAGCGACGGAAATCCCGGAATTTTAGACAGAAAACGGATCATTGAAAAAGTAAAATAATGTACTTCTTCAGGGTCGAACCAGAAAAGTATCGGGCGGATAAGCAGTTTGTACATGGTTGTGTTGTTGTTTGCACAAAAGTACTTGTTTGCCGCCAAACTTCAAAGTTCGTTGTTCTTCGGTTCGTTGTTTTTTTATTGAATGTTGAATAACGAATGTTGAATTTTGAATATTGAAGTATGCCTAGCCCTGATGGCAGCGGCATCCTTTTTTGGCGGCGTTCGCCGAAAAAGATAGAGTGGACAGCGGGAATGGCTTCTCAAAAAACAGAAGAAAAAGTCAGAAGATTGCTTCGCTATGCTCGCAATGACAGCCACAATTTGTATATTTGTTGACCTAAAAAATCAATAAATCATGCAACATATTATAGACCGTTTTATCAGTTACGTTACGATTGACACCGAATCGGATGCGAATTCGGAAACCACGCCAAGCACCAAAAAACAACTCGTCCTGGCCAAACTGCTCGTAAAGGAGCTCAAGGAAATCGGCATGACCGACGTGACGATCGACAAGAACGGTTATGTGATGGGAACGCTTGCATCGAATGTGGCGCATGAAGTGCCGACCATCGGATTCGTGTCGCATTACGATACTTCGCCGGATTTTTCGGGTGCGAACGTACAGCCGCAGATTGTGGAGAATTATGGCGGCGGCGATATTTTGCTCAATGCGGAACAGAACATTATTTTATCCCCGAATTATTTCAAGGATTTATTGCAATACAAAGGACAGACGCTGATTACGACCAACGGGCTGACTTTGCTTGGCGCCGATGACAAGGCCGGGCTGACGGAAATCGTTTCGGCGATGGAATTCCTGATCAAAAACCCTGAGATCAGGCATGGGAAAATACGTGTCGGCTTTACGCCCGATGAGGAAATCGGCCGTGGTGCTGATTTGTTTGACGTGGAGAAATTTGGCGCCGAATGGGCTTATACGATGGATGGCAGCCAGATTGGTGAGCTCGAATATGAGAACTTCAATGCGGCCGGGGCCAAAATCACTTTCAAGGGAAAAAGTGT
>DATHGE010000325.1:0-10998 GCA_035317805.1 Flavobacterium sp.
TTTTGATCACCGCATCCGGCTCGGCATCATGTCGGTGCTCATGGTCAATGATTCGGCTGATTTTAATACACTCAAGGAATTGCTCGGTGTTACCGACGGGAATCTCGCGAGCCATACCAAGGCGCTCGAGGCGGAAAATTACATCTCGATCGAAAAGCAATTCATCGGGAAAAAACCAAATACGAGTTACATCGCCACCAAAGACGGCAAAAAAGCGTTCCGCGAACACATCGAGGCGCTTGAAAAATTAATACAGAAAAGTTAGTCCCTTTTTTTATTCATTTACTTTGAAATACAAAGTACTTTATAAATATAATTATGAATATTACCTTAACCAAAACCAACCCGAAAGACGCCAGCCTGTATGCGCTGGTCATTTTCAACTTCAGCCTGCTATTGTTCCGCATGATTGTTACAGCGTCGATTTTCTACGGATTCCTGATCTGGAACCTGATCCTTGCCGGGATCCCGTTTCTGGTGACTTTCATCATCGAATCGAATCCGAAAATCACGCAACGCAAATCACTGCTGTTAGCCTTTTCCTTTGTGTGGCTGCTTTTCCTTCCGAATGCGCCTTATATCATTACCGATTTCCTGCATTTTAAAGGCGAAAGTTCAATGCCGGCCTGGTTCGACATTTTACTGCTGACCTCATTTTCGTGGAACGGCATCGCTTTCGGATTCCTGTCGATTATAAAGATGCAGGAAATATGGGAAACCAAATTCACTTCACAGATCGCCCGGCTATTCATTTTCGGCTGCTGCCTGCTTTCGGGATTCGGAATTTACCTCGGGCGATTTCTGCGATACAACAGCTGGGATATTATCAGTAATCCGATTGAACTAATCACAGATATTCCGATGCTGCTGTTCGAACTGCGCGCCGTCGGATTTTCGCTCGGCTATGGCCTGTTTCTTTTCCTCTCCTACTCTTTTTTCAGGATTCACGCCAAAAAATAAAACGAATAGTCATGTCACCACTTCAATATTTAAGAAAAGCCGGAGAATTCTCAACGCATATGGCGATTGCATCTTTCGGAATTGGTACCATTTTTATGATTGCAGGCAAATTATTCCCGCAATATGACTGGATCTTTATTTTCGGGTTGGTGTACCTCATTGTCGAGGTCGTGCTCAATGCCATCGTCTTCATCCACCTGTTTTATTATTTCACCATTCACAAGTCGGAACGTGAATATCTGGCGGTAAAAATGCTCCTCATGCTCGCCAATATTCCGGTCATTATCCTTTATGTCTATCTCTTATTTTTTATAAACCAACCCTTTTAAAACTTTCATTATGGAAACACCTGAAAAACAAACCCAACCCGGTTTCTTTCAATCAAACACCGCACGCATGATCATGGTCGGCATGCTGACGCTGATTCTTTTAATCCCGCTGTTTTTCGTACAGGATCTTATCAAAGAACGCTCAATCCGGCAAAAGGAAGTCGTATCGGAAACCACCGGAAAATGGGGCAAGAATGTCTATTTCTATGGCCCGATCATCAAAGTGCCTTATAAAACTTACACGGAAACCGTTTCGATAAATGAGAAAACGAAAGTCGCCACAACCGAGAAAACGACGGCAACGGAATATGCTTATTTCTTTCCGCAAACGCTGAAGAACAATTCCGACGTAACTACGAAACCACTTAAACGCAGCAATTATGAATCGGTTGTCTTTACGGCAAAAATGAAGTTCGAAGGCAACTACCTCAAACCCGATTTCAGTCCGAAAAACATTCCCGACGCCGATATCGAATGGAACAAAGCGACCATCCTGATCCATACCACCAATCTCAAAAGCATCCGTGACGAGGTGAAAATAAAACTCGGGGCAAACTCGTATGTTTTTGAACCGGTTTACAATACCGAACAGGATTCGGTCGAAGCGCTCGAAACCGGCTACATCGACGCGATTGCGCTGCATGATAATGTGTCGACCAATTTCAATTTCAACATTACCTACAACGGAAGCGGCCAGATTAAGATGGTCCCGATTGGCAAAACCACCGATGCGCATATGACGTCGAATTGGAATTCGCCGAGTTTTACCGGGAATTTCCTTCCGGATGATAAGACTAAAGTCATCACCGACAAAAACTTCGTCGCCGACTGGAAAGTGCTGCATATCAACCGCGCTTTTTCGCAGCAGTCATTTGAGGTTTTACCCGATCTGAAGCAATATGCGTTCGGCGTCGATTTTTACCTTCCGGTGAACCAATATGTGCAGAACGACCGCGCGTCAAAATACGGATTTCTCGTGATTGGATTGACATTTTTGATTTTCTTTTTGATCCAAACCATCAGTAAAATCAAGATCCACATCTTCCAATATACAATGATCGGATTGGCTTTGATTATGTTCTACACGCTGCTGATTTCGATCACAGAGCACAGTAGCTTTATGCTGGCTTAACTGATTTCGGGTGTTTCGGTGATTGCTTTGATTTCGCTGTATTCGGTTTCGATATTGAAAAACAGGAAATTTCCGGTATTCATCGCGCTTTCGCTGACCGCCCTTTACGGATTTATCTATGTGATCATCCAGCTTGAAAATTACGCGCTTCTTTTCGGAAGCATCGGATTGTTCCTGATTCTGGGCGCCGTGATGTATTTCTCCCGCAAAATAGATTGGAATTAATCGATGAAACGGTTATTCGACCTTCTTTTTTCAGCAATCGCTTTGGCCGTTTTCGGTGTTCCGATGGCAGTTATTGCGCTGCTGCTGAAATTCCGCGAAAAGCATGCGGTTCTTTTCAGGCAGGAACGTATCGGAATTGCGAAAGTTCCTTTCATGATCCTCAAATTCCAAACACTCATTGATGAAAAACCCACGCCAACAGGGGTTATTTTGCGAAAAACCGGACTCGATGAATTGCCGCAGTTCTTCAATGTGCTCAAAGGCGACATGAGCATCGTAGGGCCGCGGGCATTGACCAAATTTGACATTGACCGATTGGGCTGGAACGACGAATTCCATTCCCACCGATGGCAAATCAAACCCGGAATCACCGGATTCGCGCAGCTTTACGGCGGACAGCACCGCAAGACCTCGTGGTTTTTTGACAGATTGTATTTCGAATGCCATACGATGCTGATCGATTTCGGGATTATCGCGTGTTCCTTTCTGATGAACCTTTTCGGGAAAACGCGCGTGCGCAGAATATTGTTCCAAAAAAACAACCTCAAATGATATGAAAGTCAAAATGATATTGCCCGCGCTCGCCGAAGCCGAAAGTCCGTTTTGGCGCCCGATTAAATATTCGCTGTTTCCGCCGCTCGGGCTCGCCACTCTGGCCGCCTATCTTTCGCCCGACGACGAAATCGATTTGCAGGACCAGCATGTGGAAGAATTGCGCCTCGACGACACACCCGATCTTGTGGTGATTCAGGTCTACATCACCAACGCCTATCGCGCCTACAAAATGGCCGACGATTACCGAAGCCGTGGTTGCTATGTCATCCTTGGCGGATTGCACGTGACCTCGCTGCCGCACGAAGCCGCCCCTCATGCCGATTCGATTTTTCTGGGCCCGGGCGAGGAAACCTTTCCGGAATTCCTTCGGGATTTTAAGAATAAATGCCCGAAAAAGGTTTACAGTTCATCGATTCGCACCCTGGATAAGATTCCGCCGATCCGTCGCGACCTGATCAAGAGAAACCGTTATCTGGTTCCGAATTCGATTGTCGTGACGCGCGGTTGTCCGCACCATTGCGATTTCTGCTACAAGGATGCTTTTTTTGAAGGCGGGAAATCCTTCTATACGCAGGCCGTCGACGATGCACTAGCTGAAATCGACCGGCTTCCTGGAAAACATTTGTATTTCCTCGACGACCATTTGCTCGGCAACGCCAAATTTGCGGCCGAATTGTTTGAAGGCATGAAAGGCATGAACCGCATTTTTCAGGGCGCGGCTACGGTCGATTCGGTGCTGCGCGGCAATCTGATCGAAAAGGCCGCCGATGCGGGACTGCGCAGTTTGTTTGTGGGGTTCGAGACCTTTTCGCCCGCCAATCTCCGGCAGGGAAACAAGAAACAGAACCTCGAAAAAGATTATGTCACTGCCGTGAAAAAACTGCACTCGCTTGGAATTATGATTAACGGGAGTTTTGTGTTCGGGCTCGACGATGACGACAAGGATGTTTTTAAGCGCACGGTCGACTGGGGCGTGGAAAACGCGATCACGACATCGACTTATCATGTGCTGACGCCATATCCGGGAACGAAATTATACAAGAACATGGAAAGCCAGGACCGCATCCTGACCAAAAACTGGAATCTGTATGACACGCGTAATGTCGTTTACAAAACAGCGAATCTTACGCCTGAAGAATTGAAGAACGGTTACGACTGGGCATATAAGGAATTTTACAGTTGGAAGAATATTATTAAATCCAGTGCCAATCATGAATCGGATAAGCACAAGCTCAAGCATTTTTGCTATACCGGCGGCTGGAAAAAATTCGAGCCCGTATGGAATTTTCTGATCAAGACACACGGATTGAATAATATGCTTCCCATCCTTGAGGCCATTCTTTCAAAAGTCAGACCCGGCCAGCAGAAAATTATCGGGACCGAAAAAATGGTATTGGAAAAGATTGACTGAAATTAAATCTGACCATTGTATTGCCCTTTAAACAACAAAAGCCTGTTCAAAAGACAGGCTTTTTATAAGGAAAATGCCGTCGTATTTTTTACTTCCGAAATCATAAAAGTGCTGTGCGTGCTGCCGATATGCTTTAGTGTCGTGAGTTTGGTCACCATAAATTCGCGGTACGCTTCCATGTTTTCCACGCACACTTTGAGGATGTAATCATAGTCGCCGCTCACATGGAAACACTCGAGCACTTCGTCGAGCCGCGTGACATCACTTTCAAATTTGGTGAGGTATTCCCGGGCATGCTGGATCAGTTTGATATGGCAGAATACGACAAAACCTTTTTGGATCTTATTGCGGTTCAACAGCACGACATACTTATCAATGATGCCCTCACGCTCCAGTTTTTTGACGCGTTCGTAAACCGCTGTCACCGAAAGGTTCAGCCTGAGCGACAATTCTTTTGTGGTCTTTTTGCTGTCGGATTGCAGCAGTGTCAGCAATTTCCGGTCGGTGGCGTCTAAGGTCATCTGATATATTTTCGGTGTTTGGAATGAATTCGTATCTGAAAAAGCAAAATTATCTATAAATTTTAAATTTAACCGATAAATAAACTGAATACTTCTCCTTTGGTTGACAAATTAAAGGCCTGTTCTTTATTTTTGACGATATAAACAAAAGTAAAACCTACAACCATGAACCCTTTCAATCCCGCAGACAACATCCAGGACCTTCAATATTTTGGCGAATTCGGTGGCGTAAATCCGTCGATTTCAGATTCCTCCACCTATACGTTCCTTTCGGCAAAAACCATGTTCGACACTTTTGAAGGCAACGCCGAAGGCTGCTATCTTTACTCGAGGCATTCCTCGCCAAGCAACCTCTACCTCGACCAGGCCATCGCCGCTATGGAAGGTACGGAAGCCGCCAATGTTTCGGCATCCGGAATGGGCGCCATAACGCCAGTCTTGCTGCAATTGTGTGGCAATGGCGACCACATTGTGTCGAGCCGTACGATTTATGGCGGAACCTATGCGTTCCTCAAAAACTTTGCGCCGCGTTTCGGGATCAGGACCTCTTTTGTCGACATTACAAAAATGGAAAAGGTAGAAGCCGCGATTACGCCTCAAACCAAAGTACTATACTGCGAAACGGTCAGCAACCCATTACTCGAGGTAGCCGATATTTCAGCATTGGCAAAAATCGCAAAGAAACACAAACTCAAACTCGTGGTCGACAATACGTTTTCGCCTTTATCTGTCGCTCCGGCCAAACTGGGCGCCGATGTCGTGATCCACAGCCTTACCAAATACATCAACGGCAGCAGCGATACCGTTGGCGGCGTTACGTGTGCATCGCGGGAATTTATCGATGCGCTCAAAAACGTGAATTCGGGTGCGAGCATGTTGTTGGGGCCAACGATGGACAGCCTGCGTTCGGCGAGTGTGATGAAAAATTTGCGGACGTTGCACCTCAGGATGAAACACCACAGCCACAACGCGATGTTTTTGGCCAGGCGTTTTGAGGAAAACGGGTTGAAGACCGTCTATCCCGGACTCGAAAGCCATCCGAGCCATGAGTTGTATAAAAACATGATCAATCCGGAATATGGTTTTGGCGGCATGATGACCGTGGATGTTGGCAGCCTTGACAAAGCGAATGAGCTGATGGAACTAATGCAGCAGAAAAACCTCGGATACCTTGCCGTGAGCCTTGGATTTTACAAGACGTTATTCAGCGCGCCGGGGACATCGACCTCATCGGAAATCCCGCTTGAAGAGCAGGAAGAAATGGGGTTGACGGATGGACTGATCCGTTTTTCGATTGGATTGGACAACGACATCGCGCGGACATACAAAATGATGCGCCAATGCATGGAAGAAATCGGCGTTTTGCAGGCCGAAGCAATGGTGCAATAATCAAAGCTTGATTATGTAATAATCCACCTGAAGTCATTTTCAGGTGGATTATTTTTTTATATTTACTTCAAACTCAATGTTATGAAAAAACGCTACTTTATTATTTGGCTGTTATTTGGCTTTATCGCAAATGCACAGATTGTCAATATTCCTGACACGGCCTTAAAAAATGCGCTCGTCAATACGGTCTGCAGCGATACCGACGGCGATCTGGTAGCCGACGCCGACGTCGATACTGATAATGACGGTGAGATTCAAATGAGTGAGGCACTCGCCGTAACCGCACTAACCATTGAAAATCAGGCGATAGCCAATCTCATTGGGCTTGAAAATTTTTCAAATGTTACTTATCTCAGTTGCGGCGGAAACCAAATCGCATCCTTGTCACTAGCCGGATTGGCCAGCCTTACCAATTTATATTGCAACTACAATGACATGACTGCACTGGATCTTTCCGGGGCGCCGCTGCTGTATCGTCTCAATTGTTCGTATAACAACCTGACCAACGTTTATTTTTCGGGAAGCCACCAATTGTATGACATCAATTGCGAAGACAATAACTTTTCTTCGATAGATGTTTGCGGCACTGCCGTGGAAATTCTTTGGTGTTCCGGAAATCCGAACCTGACGTATTTTTCAATCAAAAACAATGTCATTTCGAACTATTATATCGGCAGGACAAACGGGCCGCCGCCATTGCCTTCGATCTGGTTCGACGAATGTCCGCTGCTCACCGAAGTTTGCATCGATCCGGGCGAAGAGATGGCAATCACCAGTTCGTGGTCGAACGCGCAGAATATTTTACTGGGTAGCGACTGCAATTGTACACTCGGAACCCAAAAATCTGAGGATGGTTTTGACTTTACCGTGACTCCGAACCCTGCAACCGAAGTTATTGCTGTCAATTTATCCGAAAATGTTACAATCACAAAAATTACGATTTACGATGTTTCGGGAAAATATATAAAGACCGTTTCAGGTCAAAGTAAAACGATTGTTGTGGGCGAATTAAAAACCGGCACCTATTTTATCGAAATCCTTTCAGACAATGGAAAGGCTGTTAAAAAATTTATCAAACAATAATATTGAAATCATGATAAAAAAATTCCTCTTATTCTTTTTGTTGGTTATAGCAATTTCGGCACAATCCCAATTTATTGAAGATTTCAACACCAATCTATTCCCGCCGCTCGGTTGGACGACTTTCAGCAATGTCGCCGGAAATCCGACTTGGACAAGTACCGACGGGACGCCTTTTCAGGGAATGAGCGGTGCGGGTGCTTTTGCGAACAGGCAAAACGTCGGTGCAGGCAATACTTCTGAAGACTGGCTCGTTACGCCGCCTATTGCGCTTACAGGAGACGGAATGGTGACTATGTTCAGCAGACAGACACTTGCCGGAGATCAGGGAACGCTTTACCAGATTCGCTTGTCGACCACTTCGCAAAACATTCCCGGGAGCTTCACTACCGTCGCTACATGGACTGAAACAGAAATTTTCGGCGGCGGTAATCTTGCAGATTTCAGTCAGCAAACCGTATCATTGAGTGGTTTTGTCGGACAGACTGTTTATATTGCTTTTGTCCGTGTCTATACCCAACCTTCTGCGGCTACAAACGGTGATCGCTGGATTGTGGACGATGTGAACATTTCGGGCAATTCATTATTATTGAACAATATCCATGGAACGCTGAGTTACGGGACGACCGCGGCCGATTGTAACATCCCAATCAACAACAATTATATTCCGGCAACAATATCAGTCAACGGAGCCGGTATTTATACGACAAGCACCGGCAGTTATAACCTTAACAGCCTCAATACCGACGTCACTATTGTCGCAAATATGACCAATCCGAATTTCACGATCTCGCCTTTGGAATACACATTTAATTTTTCAGGAACAGGAAATTCGGAAACCGCTAATTTCTGTATCACTCCAAACGGCGTGCACCCGGACCTTGAAATTTCGATGCTTCCCGTTACCAATACGTTGCCAGGCGGTCATCCTTTTTATCATCTTAGTTATCAAAATGCCGGAACAACGATACAATCCGGTTCCGTTTCATTAGTTTTCGATGACGGTGTGCTTGATCTCTTATCAGCTTCACCTGTGGCGGTTCAAACCGGCAACGTGTTGACCTGGAATTTCAGCGACCTCTACCCTCTTGAAACAGGCTCAATAAACTTGCAGATGCAGGTCAGTTTACCAACGGATGTACCTCCGGTTAATATCGGCGACACCCTTAACTTCACCGCTGCGATTGCTTCCGCCGCGACGGATGAAACGCCTGCAAACAACACTTCAACAATCAGCCAGGCCGTTGTGGCGTCTTTAGACCCGAATGATAAAATAGTTCAGGAAGGCGAATTTATCACACCCGAACAAGCCGGTGATTATTTACATTACATAATCCGTTTTCAGAATACAGGAACCGCCGCAGCTTCAAAAGTGGCAGTCAAAGATTTGCTTGAAGACAATCTGGACGCGAGTACATTACAGGTGATTTCAGGCAGCCATCCTTTTACAAGAATCTCCAATGGCAAGCAAACCGACTTCGTTTTTGAAAACATAAACTTGCCCACTGCTTCTGAAAATGAGGCCGAAAGCCATGGTTTCGTCGCTTTTAAAGTTAAACCGACTGCAGGATTGGCAATTGGGAATGTGATCGAAAATCACGCATCGATTTACTTTGATTACAATTTTCCGATTATCACGAATACCACGAGCACGACGATAGCGGTTTTGAAAACTGCAGGCTTCGATGCAAATGATGCTATTGTGATTTATCCCAATCCGGTTAAGGAAATATTGAAATTAGAAACTCAGAACACAATTATCGAGCGTGCTGAAATCTATAATAATCTCGGCCAGTTGCTTTTATCTGCATCGGAATTAAAACAGGGAACGATTGACGTTTCACATTTGCCGGTCGGAACGTATTTTATTAATTTATATTCGAAAGACGGAAAGACTGTCCGGAAATTCATCAAGCTTTAACGATTTTCCACAAATAAAAAAGTCCGTTTGAAACAATTCTCAAACGGACTTTTTTGAATACTTATATTTTACGATCGGATGTTAAGCTTGCTGTTCTTTCGGCTGAAGCCAAAGTAAATCGACAATCCCAATAACAGCCAGATGGTAAAATAAATCCAGTTCCACACGCTTAATTCGGCCATCATATACAAGCAACAGACCAATCCGAGTAACGGAATCAGCGACAGGTTTTCTTTGATCGACCAGAACGTGAGTCCGACCAGAACGATCAGGAAAATCCACATCGGAATCTTATGCTTGAAAAGGCTGAAACCGCTTTCATATTTGAGGCTGTTGTCAATTGGCAGGCTCTCAACCGTGTTTTTGTAAACCGCATCATCGGTGTTGTAACTGCTGAGCAATGCTTCGAGATCGGTCGTCTTATTTTCAGTGACATTTTTTGCCGAAAGGAAATCATAGACCGTTTTCGTCTGTGTTTCATCCAGCGAAGTCACAATAGTTTCGGGGTTGTTGATTTGCTTTTCATTCGTAATGAAAGCCATCGTTGCCGGTTTGTTATAGGTAAAGGCGAATATCAGCCCGGCAATCAATGCGACCGGGAAAACGAATTTCGAATTGATATATGGCGTCTTGAATTTCCCTCTCGGGATGTCTTTCTTATTCTGCAATACCAAAACCCCGGCGCAAACGAGTACGAATGCAAATAAAGTTCCGATGCTGCATAAGTCGGTCACCATCGTCAGGTTGAGGAACAAGGCCGGAATGGCCACGACAAAACCCGTGACAATCGTGGCATATGAAGGTGTTTTGTATTTCGGGTGCACTTTGGAAAAGCGTTTCGGCAACAATCCGTCGCGGCTCATGCTCATCCAGATTCTTGGCTGTCCCATCTGGAAAACCAACAGCACGCTCGCCATCGCAACTACGGCGCTTACGGCGATGATTCCCGACATCCATTTGAGGTTCAGTTTATCGAACACGAAAGCGAGCGGATCACCAACGTTGAGTTCGCTGTAATTGACCATTCCGGTTAAAACCAAAGCGATAATGACATACAGAACCGTACAGATAATAATTGCCCACATCATCCCGCGCGGCAAATCGCGCTGTGGATTCTTGCATTCCTCAGCTGTGGTCGAAATCGCATCAAAGCCGATATAGGCAAAGAAAACAGCCGAAACGCCTTTGAGTACGCCGCCAACGCCATTCGGTGCAAACGGATGCCAATTGTCCGTATCGACATAAAATACACCGACCGCAATCACTAAAAGTATGATGCATAATTTCACGACAACCATCATATTGCTGGCGTTGCGCGATTCTTTCATGCCGCGGTAGACCAAAGCCGTAATGAGTACGATGATAAACAAAGCAGGCAAATCGGCCACCAGGTGAAAAGCGCCGATGGTTGGCGAAGTCGTCCAGGCCGTATAGGCGCTCTGCAATCCGGCGCTTAGGTTTTCAAAAGTCTTTCC
>DATHGE010000326.1:0-8782 GCA_035317805.1 Flavobacterium sp.
GCAAAACCTTAGAGAAATCATCCGGGAAATAACGATCCTGTTTCGCCCTTGTGATTCCTTCGATTACGGCGCCGACGGTTTCGAGGTGCGAAGGATTCGGCGCGAGGTTGATGTTGATGGATTTTCCGGATTTCGTACGCCTGTCGGAAGTCAGTCCCAAGTGGTATTTTACGTCACCGTCGAAAAGCGCATCGTCATCGTAGTCTTTTCCGTCAAATTCGGAGAAAATATCCTGTGTATTTTTCTTAAAGATGTTTGCCAATACGTTCAAACGGCCGCGGTGCGCCATTCCCATTACAAATTGCTCTACGCCTTTTTCGGCTGCGGCCTCAATCAAGGCATCCAATCCCGGAATAATGGATTCGCCGCCTTCGAGGGAGAAACGCTTTTGTCCGACGTATTTGGTATGGAGGAAAGTCTCGAAAGAAACCGCCTCGTTGAGTTTTTCTAATATGTTTTTCTTCTCGTCGTTGGAGAATTTCGGGATATTGTCGTTATAGCCGATTTTGTCCTGGATCCACTGGATCACTTCGGGTATACGGATGTACATGTATTCAACGCCGATCGATCCGCAATAAATCTTATCGAGATGGTTGAGGATTTGCTGCAACGTGCAAGGCTCGAGCTTCATCGCTTTTGCCGCATTGAAAGTCGTATCGAGGTCGGCTTTCGAAAGGCCGTAATTTTCAATGTCGAGTGTAGGCGAATAAGTCCTTCTGTCGCGAACCGGATTGGTTTTGGTGAACAGGTGGCCGCGGGTACGGTAGGCATCGATGAGTTTTAGCACATTGAATTCCTTCTGAAGCTTAACGGAGATTTCGCTCACATCCTGTGTTGAAGCGGCGTTTGCGATCTGCTCCACCGGATTGCCTACAGGGTATTCGTCATTGTAGGTCGTGATGCCAAAATCGAAGCCTTGTAAAAAACTTCTCCAGCTTGGTTCTACGCTATCGGGATTGTCTAAATATTGATCGTATAATTCTGCAAAAAACTCGGTGTGGGCTGCGTTTAAAAAGGAAAACCTATCCATAATGTTGTTGAATGTCCTGATTTATAAAATGGTTACGCAAAAGTACAATAATTCGAACAATCTAATAATAATTTTATACATTTATGACTTAAACTTATCTTAAAATAGGGCCATGGAAACATTTTGCAGGAATCGGGCTAAAAAAACGGCACTGCTCTTCATTTTGCTCACTTTTCCGGCGGTTGTTTTCGCGCAGGATTCGATTACGCGACCCCAAAATGATTTTTGGCAACGAACCCAAATTGGTGGCGGGGTCGGGCTCAGCGTGGGTTCCGGCTATACCGATATTTTAGTGGCACCCAGCGGCATCTATAATTTCAACCAATATGTGGCTGCGGGAATCGGGTTACAGGGCAGTTATGTGCGTGCCAAAAACGCCTACGAATCTTATATCTACGGCGGAAGCCTGATTGGGTTGTTTGCTCCCATAGAGCAGGTTCAGGTTTCGGTGGAACTTGAGGAATTGCGGGTCAATACGCGTTACAGCGCCAATATTTATACCGACCCGTATTATGCCGACAACGACTTTGAAAGTGATTTCTGGAATACCGCTTTGTATGTGGGCGCGGGTTACCGTGTGGAAAACGTGACGATCGGCGTGCGCTACAATTTACTTTATGACCGGAACAAGAGTGTTTACAGCGAGCCGTTTATGCCGTTTATCCGGGCTTATTTTTAGGATTTAGTCAATACAATTATTACAATATTTTGCCTAAATCTGTCTTTTTGTACATTTTAATCTTCCTTTAACACTGCTGTAAAGCGCCATTTTCATTACCTTTTACAATTATATTTCAAAAAAATTAAAAAAATATTGTTTTTCTGAAACGCTTGTTTCAAAAAGTTTATATCTTTGCCCCATCAAATCACAATTATCATGGCACGCAATGTTGAGTTCGATCGTGAAAGCGCTGTAAACAAAGCCAAAGATGTTTTTTGGGAGAAAGGCTACAACTGTACTTCCATGCAAGATCTTGTTGACGCCATGCAGATCAACAGAAGCAGCCTTTACAATACGATCGGAGACAAACAGCAATTGTTTTTGGAATGTATCGACAGCTATGCCAAAGATATGGTTTGTGAAGCGACAGAAAAATCAGAAAATGCCGACTCGCCATTGCAAGGGTTAATCAATATTATCCGTGACAAAGCCGAATGGGTGGTTGATTGCGAAAAAGGCTGCCTCGGTATGAAAACGATATTCGAAATGGCACCGAATGATGAAGAAGTCAGGAAGATTTTAATGAAAAGCAATGACCATTATAACGACCTGATTACCGGATTGATTCAGAAAGCGATGGATGCCGGTGAAATCGACCCAGCCGAAGATGCATCAGTAATGGCCGAATATATCATGACCACGTTTACCGGATGGAAACAATCTTTTATCCTGAACCGCAATCCGATAAGCATTAAAAAAATGTCAGAATTCCTGATTAGAAGTATTACGCACAAGTAATATTTTTTTCGCTAAATCTGGAACGTTTATTTCAAAATAACCATTGGTTATCAAGGCATTATTACGCAAAAACACGTCTAATTCTGGAACGATTGTTCCAAAAACAAAAGAAAATATGAACATAAAAACAGCAAACCCGAATCACAACCAACACTTTTTTAATATCAAATCCAACACCATGAAATCAATTCTATCTTTGGGCTTTATTGCCTTATTGTTAATCGGCTGTGCCGACAAGACCGCAACCGCTCCGGCGCAAGCGGCAGCAACCTTACCGGTTTTAGACATCACTGCAACAAACGCAACAACTGAAACCGAATTCCCAGCCGCAATACAAGGCACGATCGACGTCGAAATCAGGCCACAGGTCAGCGGCACGCTCGACAAGGTTTTCGTAGACGAAGGCGCTTATGTCACACAAGGCCAACCGTTGTTCAAAATTAACGACAATCCGTTCCGCGAGCAGCTCAACAATGCACTCGCGAGCCAGAATGCGGCAGAAGCGGCAGCGTTGAACGCCCAACTCGAAGTCGAAAAGTTAACGCCTTTGGTACAAAATAAAGTGATTTCCGACTATCAGCTCAAAACTGCAAAAGCGAGTTTATCTATTGCCAAAGCGAATGTTGCGCAATCGAAAGCTACTGTCGGCAACGCCCAAATCAATCTCGGTTATACTACAATCAAAGCTCCGGTCAGCGGGTATATCGGAAGGCTTCCGAAAAAACAAGGCAGCCAAATCAGTCCGGCCGATGTGGAAGCGCTGACCAAACTGTCGGACATCAAAGAAATCTATGCCTATTTCTCTTTGGGTGAAAACGAATTCATCAACTTCAAGTCGCAATACGAAGGCAACACCATCAACGACAAGCTCAAAAAATTGCCGCCGGTTTCTTTAGTGTTGTCCGACAACTCGGTTTATACTGAAAACGGAAAGATCGATATGGTCGACGGCCAATTCGACAAAACCACAGGAGCCATTACGCTCAGGGCTAAATTTCCAAACTCGAAAGGATTACTGCGATCCGGAAATACCGGGAAAGTGAAATTGCTAATCCAACACAAAAACAGCCTTTTGGTTCCACAGGATGCGACCATTGAAATCCAGGACAAGATCTTCGTATTTACGGTCGACAGCAAAAATGCCGTAACCAAACAACCCGTAACCGTTTCGGGAAAAAGCGGCACCGATTACCTCATCTCTGAAGGCATCAAAGTCGGCGACCGAATCGTAACCAAAGGCTTCGAAAGCTTACCTGACGGAGCGGTGATCATTCCTGAGAAAATACAGAAAACCGTTGCCAAATTATAATTCCTTCACAACAAACTAAGTAACTCAACATCATCATGTTAAAGAAATTTATTGACAGGCCCGTCCTGTCGACAGTCATTGCTATTCTTATAGTCATCCTCGGAGGCATCGGTCTTTCCACGCTTCCGTTGCAGCAATTTCCCGATATCGCGCCACCGGCCGTTCAGGTAATTGCCGTTTATCCCGGCGCGAATGCCGAAACCGTATTGCGTTCCGTTGCCCCTTCGCTTGAAGAAGCGATCAACGGGGTTGAGAATATGAGTTATATGAGTTCGATTGCGAGTAATGACGGTTCGCTTGTCATTACGGTCAACTTTAAACTCGGAACCAATCCCGACCAGGCGGCAGTCAATGTCCAAAACAGGGTTTCACAGGCCACGAGCCAATTGCCCGCAGAGGTTGTGCAGGCCGGAATCACAACCAACAAACAACAGAACAGCCTTCTGATGGTAGTCGATTTGTATACCGAAAACGAAAAACAATACGACCAAACGTTCCTCGCGAATTACGCACAGATCAACATCGTTCCTGAAATCAAGAGGATTCCGGGTGTCGGGCAATCGATAATTTTCGGAGGCAGCAAAGACTATTCGATGCGCGTCTGGCTTAATCCTTCCAAAATGGCCAGTTACAACCTGACGCCAAAAGAAGTGACCGCGGCGATCCAGGATAAAAACCTCGAAGCCGCTCCGGGTAAATTCGGTGAAAGCAGTAAGGAATCTTTCGAATATGTGATCAAATACAAAGGAAAGCTTAACAAACCGGGCGAATATGAAAATATCGTGATCCGTTCGAATGCCGACGGTTCGGTTTTACGATTGAAAGACGTGGCGCGTATTGAATTCGGGGCTTATACTTATGGAAATTCTACTAAAGTAAATGGCAAATCCGGGCTTAACATCGCGGTGTACCAATTGCCGGGTTCCAACTCGAGCGATGTCCAGATTGCGGTAAAGGAAATGATGGAAAAAGCGTCGAAGGATTTTCCAAAAGATGTAAAACACCTGATTTTATACAATACCAAAGATTCTTTGGACTTGTCGATTGCGCAGGTAAAATCAACTTTAATTGAAGCGTTTATCCTTGTGTTCCTTGTCGTTTTCCTTTTCCTTCAGGATTTCAGGGCGACGTTGATTCCGGCCATTGCGGTTCCGGTTTCTATTTTAGGGACGTTCTTCTTTATGCAGATCTTTGGATTTTCGGTAAACCTGCTGACGTTATTCGCTTTGGTCCTTGCGATCGGGATTGTCGTCGATGATGCGATTGTCGTCGTCGAGGCGGTGCACGAAAAGATGCACTCGAAAAAACTGTCGCCTAAAGCGGCTACGACTTCTGCTATGAGCGAAATTACCGGTGCAATCATTTCGATTACATTGGTCATGTCGGCGGTGTTCCTTCCGGTCGGATTTATGGATGGCTCTACCGGGGTTTTCTACCGACAGTTTGCGTTTACACTTGCGATTGCGATTGTCATTTCTGCGGTAAACGCGTTGACTTTGAGTCCGGCTTTGGCTGCGTTGTTCCTCAAAGACGAGCACACTGACAAAGACGGAAATGAAATCCACCACGATGACAGCAAACCAAAAAACTTCAAGCAGAAATTCTTTATCGGATTTAACAGCGGCTTTACAAAACTGACCAACAAATATGTCAACAGCCTTAAATTCCTGATCAAATTCAGATGGGTCAGTCTGGGCGGATTGGCGCTCGTAATCCTCGGTACATTCTACCTCATCAAAACCACGCCAACCGGATTTATCCCGTCGGAAGACCAGGGCTTTATCGCCATTTCATTGTCGATGCCTGCCGGAGCATCACTCGACCGTACCAATACCGTCATGTCTGAAGTGGAAACTACATTGGGCAATATGGAATCTAAAAAAACCCTGATGAAATTGTCGGGATTCAGTATCCTTTCGCAATCTTCCAGTCCGTCTGCCGGTGTCGCCTTCATCCTGCTCAAACCCGCAAAAGAACGCGGGAAAATGCAGGACATCAATGACATTATGAACGATGTGCGCCAGAAACTGAGTGGCATCAAAGGTGCGAGTTTCTTTGTCTTTACGTTCCCTACCGTTCCGGGTTTCAACAATGTCGACGGGCTTGATATCGTCCTTAAAGACAAGACCGGCGGAAGCATCAGCAAGTTCAGCGGTATCAGCAATAATTTTATTGGCGAACTGATGAAACGTCCTGAAATCGCAGTCGCTTTCACGAGTTTCAAAGCCGATTATCCGCAATTGGAGATGGAAGTCGACGACGTCAAAGCCGAACAGCTCGGCGTGAGCGTCAGGGATATTTTGCAGACGATGCAGACGTATTTCGGAAGTTCACAGGCGGGTGATTTTAACCGTTTTGGAAAATATTACCGCGTCATGGTTCAGGCGGAAGCCGAATCACGTGCAAATCCCGAATCGATGAACGGCATTTTCGTCAAAAACAGGACGGGAGAAATGGTTCCGATTAATACGCTCGTCAAACTCAAACGCATTTATGGTTCGGAAACGGCTTCGCGGTTTAACCTGTTCAATTCGATCAGCGTGAATGCGATTGCGAAACCGGGTTTCAGTTCGGGCGCTGCGATTAAAGCAGTCCAGGAAGTGGCCGAGAAACATCTGCCAAGCGGTTATACGATAGAGTTTTCCGGACTTACGAAAGAGGAAATATCCTCTTCGGGACAATCGGCGGTTATCTTTGGGCTCAGTTTGTTGTTCGTGTTCTTCCTGCTGGCAGCGCAATACGAAAGCTACATCCTTCCCGCAGCGGTGATTTTGTCCATTCCAACCGGAATATTCGGGGTTTTCCTGGCCATCGGCTTTGCCGGGATTGAGAATAACATATACGTCCAGGTTGCCTTGATCATGCTTATCGGGTTGCTTGCCAAGAACGCGATCCTGATTGTAGAGTATGCGATCCAGAGGCGAAGGGCAGGAAAATCACTGCTGGCATCTTCATTGGAAGCGGCAAAACTGCGTCTGCGGCCGATTATCATGACCTCATTTGCGTTTGTCGTCGGGCTGATCCCGATGATGCGCGCTACCGGGCCATCGGCTTTGGGTAACCATTCTATCAGTATCGGTGCGGCAGGCGGAATGGTTTCGGGCGTATTGCTTGGAATTTTCATTATCCCGGTATTGTTTGTTGTGTTCCAGTATCTGCACGAGAAAGTATCGGGCAAACCACAGGCGGTGCTCAACAATGAGAAAGGCCTTAATAATCCTATCCAATCTTAATTAAACCAACCCGGAGCAAAGCCCACAAGGTATTGGTATAACACAGATTGCACAAATTCACACAGACAAATCTGTGACCATTCGTGGAATCTGTGTCAAAATAAAAACCGAAGCAAAGCTTCGCGGAATTAAACCTAAAGAGATTAAAATCATGAAAACACTTATAAAAAAATACAGTGCGGCTTTGCTGATGCTTACGGTCTTCGGATCGTATGCACAGGAAGCTTCTACAGCAGCGGTTCCCGGAAATTTCAGGAATATATCCGCTTCCGATACGACAAATATCGCCGACATCAAATGGAAGGAATTCTTTGTGGAAACCGATTTGGTGAAACTCATTGATGTTGCGCTTGTCAAAAACAACAATCTGCAGATTGCCGATAAGAACGTTACCATTGCGAACCTGCAATACAAACAGGCGAAATGGGGCAGC
Organism: Flavobacterium sp.; assembly: GCA_035317805.1. Taxonomy (GTDB): domain Bacteria; phylum Bacteroidota; class Bacteroidia; order Flavobacteriales; family Flavobacteriaceae; genus Flavobacterium. The sequence continues at coordinate 7,465 of DATHGE010000326.1, forward strand.
GTGCCACAGGTGAATGCTTTTGCAAATGCGGGCAGCAACCGTTTTTCAGACAATAGCCTTAACGGAATTAACGCTTCACAGGCTTTGGGCCAACGGCATATTGAGGATTATTCGGCCGGACTGCAATTGTCATGGGAAGCCGACATCTGGGGCAAGATCAGGAACCGTAAGAAAAGTGCACAAGCCGCTTATTTACAGACTGCTGAAGCGAAAAGTGCCTTGCAGACTTCGGTTGTCGCCAATGTTTCTAAAGGTTTCTATGACTTGCTGATGCTTGATGCGCAACTCGATATTGCAAAGAAAACGCTGATGCTTAACGACAGTACGCTTTTCATTGTCAATTTGCAATATGAAGCGGGACAAGTGACGTCTCTGGCGAAACAACAAACCGAAGCGCAGCGATTGGTGGCAGCCAAACTGATTCCGCAGCTTGAGCAGAACATACAGTTGCAGGAAAATGCTTTGAGTGTCTTGACGGGAACATTTCCGGACGCCAAGGAACGCAGCAGTAAATTGAATTCGTTGGTTGTAAAAGACGATTTAAAAGCAGGGATCCCGGCGCAACTGCTGAGCAAAAGACCCGATGTGAAAAGTGCGGAGCTCGCGTTGAAAGCGGCTAATGCGAATGTTGGGATTACGCGGGCGAGTTTGTATCCGTCGTTAAACATTACGGCTTCGGGTGGTGTGAATTCGTTTGAGATCAGCAATTGGTTTAACCTTCCGGCATCGATTTTCGGGTCGGTTGCGGGTGGGTTGACTGCTCCGTTGCTCAATAGCAAAAGGCTGCGTACCCAATATGAAGTTTCTAAGTTACAGCGCGACCAATCGGCGATTGCGTTCCGGCAGACGGTTTTGGTTGCGGTGGGAGAGGTTTCGGATGCATTGGTCAAAATTGACAAACTTGAAGAACAATTTGATCTCGCGAACCAACGTGTGGAAACTTTGCAAAGAGCCATCAAGAATGCCAACCTGCTTTTCAGGAACGGACTGGCGACTTACCTTGAAGTGATCATTGCGCAGGGCAATTTGCTTGGCGCGGAATTGGAACTGGCTTCGATCAAAAAAGAAAGATTATCAACAAATGTGGAATTATACCGTGCCTTAGGGGGCGGTTGGGAATGATGAATGGATGACTATTCATTGGATTTGTTGTGTTGATCCCGGGGTGATGCCCGGGATTTTTTTTGCTTTATAATTGCGTTGGAAATTTATTGTCCGAGCGCGATTGGCTGATCGTTGCATATGCTTTATGATTGAAGGAACCGTTGCGGGATTTTCTTTACCGGCCTTGAAAAAGTTCTTGATTAAGTGATTGCAT
>DATHGE010000327.1:0-10663 GCA_035317805.1 Flavobacterium sp.
TATCCGGCGGTGGTGGAGAATCCGATAGGAAAAGGGAAAGTTCTGTTGTATAACAACTCGACCTACATTACCAAACAGGACAGGGGATTTCTTTTTGCAGGTGTGCTCAAAGGCCTTGAAGGGATTCCGTATCCGATCGCAAATGTCAGCACGATGTTTCTTGACGATTTCCCTTCGCCGCTATACAACATTAAGGCCGAACCGGTTGAATCGGAATTGAATCTCAACATGTCCGATTTCGTGACCAAAGTATGGTGGCCGGATATGATTAAGGTAGCCGAGGAATACAACCTCAAATATTCTACGATGATTGCGTTCGATTATAAGAATAAGGTCGTACCGCCGTTTGTTTTCGACCAGTGGAATTCAACAAAAATCAAGACCAAAGACAAGGTAGAACCTATGAGCGACTGGTTGATGCGCGATGTAAAAAGACGCGGGCATGAACTTTCCTTTCACGGATACAACCACGTCGAGCTTACCAAAAAAGATTGGCCGAACCAGGAATTTATCCAGCTGGCGCTGAAATCCGTTAAGAAAAAATGGGATGCCGGGAATTTCGGGCCGATGCCGAAAACGTATGTTCCGCCATCCAATCTGATCGATAGCAGGGGCGTGGTCGAACTCAAGAAAGGCATGCCGTCGATCCAATATATGTGCAGCCTTTACATGGGCGAAACCAAAGATGGCGGGAACCGCGAATTCGATTATGATCCATATAACAAGGAATTATTCGATTATCCGAGGATTTCGAGCGGATTTTACATGACCAATGAAGAAAAATACATCCTGCATTCAGAATACCTGATCACCGGGGTATGGAACCATTTCGTTCACCCGGATGATATTTTCCAGATTCCGGCTACCGCCAATGCAAGCGCGGGAGATTTTGATTTGCGGAACAAACTGGCGTATGGCTGGTATAAGACCAAAGGGGCTGACAAAGCGATGCTCCCTGAATTCAGGAAATACCTTAAAGAAATGACGGTGACTTTCCCGCAATTGCGCTTTGTAAGCGGTGGGGAAGGAGGCAAGCTCACGATCGACTGGCGGGCCTCGCGTTACAACCACAAAGCCGAAAATGGCCTGTATAGCGTAACTGAAACCAATCCGACAGACAACAGCAGGCAATATTGGTTCATGTACGGAAGCCCGAAAAATGCCGGGCGACTTGAAGCGCAGCTCAAAAGCCAGACGGTGCTGTTTTCCAAAACGGCTTTTATGGACGGTTACCTTTATTCAGCCTACACCAATAAGCAAAAACTGACATCCATCGATTTGCTTTACAAAACCCCGGAGCAGAAAAAAGAACAGGTAAGGGTTACACAAAAAGTGCTTTCTGATTTGATGGCCTTCAACGAGCTCAAAAAGAAATTCGCTTCGGGTGCGATGTGGGTTGATAATTCTGAACTGAAACTCAAACTTGAAATTGCAAACCTGAAGAAAAGGATGCTGACGGAAGCGACAATCGATTCGGTTGCCTGGAACAAATACGCCAAATATATGTCCTGGGATGACAAAGGGGACGAAGTCTGGAAAATGCTTGACGAACATGTGAAGAAATATCCGACAGCGAATAACATCATGTATTCTAAAGAACTGGACCGCGTAATCGGCTATCCGAATGACATTGCCATGGAGAAATGGATGAGCGAACAATTGATCATCAATCCAAATGACAAGAAATTGCTGCAGGATTACATTGCGAATTTCAACAACGAAGGCAACGAACTTAAGATTAAGAACGCGATGAAAGCATTGTATGCCGTTGATCCGACACCCGAAAATTACAAGAATTACATCCAGCACCTGCTGCAGAATTACCCGGATGAGGCACGGCAGGAACTAGCTGATAAGAAAGCTTCCGACGTTTTTGGAGAAGAGACAGCAACGAGCATCGTCTGGCTGTTTGCCGATAAGGACAATTTTAAGAAAGCTTACGAATGGTCGCAATTCAGCAAAGAGATCGACTTCCCGACGAAGATGAACTGGCTGATCGAGATGAAAGACTACAAGCAATTGGAAAAAGATTACAAAGTTTATATTGCCGAACATCCGGACGATTATAAGTCGAAAGCATTGATGGCTTCGGTTTACCATGAGCTCGGGCGTTTCAAGGAATCTTGGGTTTTGGCGAATTCGCTGCCTGAAAGTCCGGAAAAAGAGGAATTGCGCAAAACGCTCAATACCGATGTGGTTTTCGAAAAACCGGAATTGCAGAATTACCTGGTTGCCAACGAACCGGAATTGTTCTATCCGAATGTAATGAAAGCGATAATGAAGGAAGACCGCCTGTTGCGCGGCAATTATGTCGATCTCGAAAGCTCGCTTGAAACCAATCAGGACGATCCGGCATTATTCAAGAATAAAGGTTCCTATAATTTCCGCGATAAGAAAGGGAATATTCACAGCGTCGGAATCACTTACAGCAAATATTACAAACAGGAAATCAAAGAAAATTTCCCTTATAATACGGATAATTCACTTAAAGGACTCGAGTATAAATTCCAAAATGCCGTTAATCCTGATCTGGAAGGGAAAATCCAATACTGGACAAGGGCACGTTTCGAGTTCGACGACCAGAATAAGATGTTCTATCAGTTTGGTGCAGGCGCAAGCAGGGCCCGGAATAAAAAGTTCTCTTCGGCTGAATTGAATATTGCTCCCGTGGAAACCGCTCCCGGACTAAACCAAGGAATTTATCAGGCCAAATTAAATCTTTACCAGGATTTCTATCTGTTCAAAATAATCAACGCGAGCGTTTCCTTTGAAGGAAGCTATTATACCAAAGGTTTGCTTTCTATAGATACGGTTAGTGTCGCACCGGTTACGAATCCTAATGAAAGGCCAACGGATCCGAATGCAAGAAGGCAATATGATCCTTTGGATGCAACGACATATACCGTTAAGAGTTTCACCGATGGCTGGGAAGGCGCCACCACATTGAGACTGGCTTTGGATAATGGCGATGAAAAGAAATCGAAACTCATTCCGTTCCTTGAAGGGCAATATTCTCAGGGCTCATTGGAGCAGCCGCTGGGTTACCCATATTGGATGATTAAGGAAAGGCTGTATGGCGGAGGCGGATTGGGATGGAATTATGGCCTGGGTGATTTTAAGACCAAGCTCGAAGCCGGTTATTTTCTGGACGATTACAGCAAAGATTTCCAACGCTATTCCGGAAATGTCGCCTACCAATTGTTTGATTACACAGCGCTGACATTGAACTTTGAATTGTTTTCGCAGAAAAAGTATTATTCCAATTCATTCCAGTTGGGAATCAGATACAATCTGAAGAAGAAAATAAGAAAGAATAAATAAGGAAAGAGGCTAAATGGGAAAAAAGGGCTTCAATAAAAAAGGGACTATACAGATATGTATGGTCCCTTTTTATTTGCAACTAACTGATTTTTAATGTTTCACAACAAATTTTCTGACATCTCGGATGTTGCCTTGCGTGAATTCCACGAAGTAAAGTCCGTCGCTCAGGCCTCCAGTTTCAAAAGTGATCTTATTGGTCTCTACATTAGAATCTACTTTCACACTTTGCCCGATTGAATTGTAAATATTTGTTTTGAAGTCTGAAATATTTTCCATTTCAACAGTCAACTGTTCGCTGGTTGGAACAGGGTAGACCGTCATGTTGAGTTTCGTATTGTCAGCAACGCCAAGTATGGAATTTACTGTCATCGTATGGTTCAGGTTGTTGAATCCGGTCGCGCTTTCCCAAGTGGAAGTGTTGGCAAATTGTACGGAATATTCTGGTCTTGTAGCCAAACTTGGCGACGCATCCGGCATGTTCAGGTATAATTTGTAGCTTCCTGTTGCCATATTGGTTGGCAAAGTGAGGGTTTCGGTAATTGTAATGTCATTAGGACCGAGCCATAACCTTGGATCGGTAGCCATTTGTACCGAATAAAGCTGGTTCGTGGTCGTATTTTTCAAAACCAGGTAAACGTGTCTTTCGTTGAAAGGCGATGCAAATCCTTGATTTTTAACCTTAATTGTTATGGCGATATTTGATCCGGCATTGGCAGTCTGAGGATAAGTCCCCGATTTCAATTCAAAACGGTAACCCAGTTTCTTAGTGATATCCTGCAAGCAGCCGCCATCTGAAAAACCTTCGATAACGCCAGGATGGTAATCTGAATTTAAATAGGACCAGTGCAATTGTGCCATTTCGGCCAAAGCGCTGGTACAATCAGAACGTGGAGAATTTACGGCGCAGGTTTCGCCACCAACCGGAGTAAATTTGGAATCCTGTGCGAGGTAAGGGATTTCGGTCGCAATATTATCGTAAGTTCCGTAATCGTCTTCAGTAGCCAGGAAGCAATCGTTGTGATGCCCGATTCTGGCAAGGCTTGTTCCTGTAAATGCCTGTGCGGAGGTCAATGCTGTCGTAGAATAAAGGTCGCGCTTGAAAGCAGGTTTCCTGACTTGTATCATACGGCTTGCCGGCAAAGCGTTTAAAAGCGCATTGACGATATCTTTCCTGTTAGCGATATTTGCGGCGCTCAGGTTGGTATCATTATAACCCCAACCGCCGAAATCTGCCTGGCTGGTATAGTACCATTCGCCCCAGGTTCCGATAAAACCGGCCTGCATGGCCATGATCACATCGGCGTTTGCAATAAGATAAGGTTTCAATTGTTGGATGTGTGCGAGGATTTGTGTTTTGGAAGCATCCCTTGGAGAAGCATTTTCATCATCGGAATAAGCGAAACGGATGACGCATTTCATTCCGGCATTCCTTAATTTGTCGAAATCACTTTGCATATTTGCAAGATAAGCGGCAGATATAGATGAACTGATAAAAGTTTCAAGGTAGAAATACCTATAGATTACTGTGATGTTATTGTTTAGCCTGTAGTTGGTTAAGGTAGTTTGGTTCAGACCGTTATAAGTTTCGTTGGCATGTGCGGCAGAGTACTTATAAAACCCGCGTTCGGGATTAGATATAACCGCAGTCGAGGCAGTGTAGGTGACACTTGCGGTTTGGGCACTTCCATAAGAAAACAGAAGAACTCCAAATAAAGTGAGTAATTTTTTCATAGTAGTAGCAGGTTAAGATTTACTGTTTCTTTGCTTAAAAATTTGATTTGGAAATCATTGCGCCATAATTACTTTGGGGAGCCAATTATTTTGCTTTACAAATCTATACGATTAAAGGCATATTTAATCGACAAAAATGTTAAAATTTCTGATTTAATCGACGAACTGCATCAAATGAAAATATTTGTAAGTATTTAATTACTTAAACGTTGATTTTATTGGGTTTTTCGTACAAAATCCCGTTTTTTTATTTTTCAACAAAAAAAGTTTCGGCTGTTGATAACTCAAAAATTTATAGGAAAACCATCACAAATCAACTGCTTAGGTCAAAAATGTTTGAGTTAAAGAATTCAGAATTAATACGCTATTATCAAATAAATTGATTTTTTTTCTGCAAAATTGCTTATTCCTGAAACCATTTTTATTGCAGTTTCAATTAAAATCTGATCAAAGGGCGAAACACAGATAGTATACTAATTCGAAAGAAAATAGTCTTTGGCAGCATATCCAGTAAACCATGTATTCAAACTATAATATATATTATGTAAAATAGAAAATTAAAGCTTGCCTGTGTTTACTGCATCTGCCTAAAATAAAAAAGCATCACCATATGGCAATGCTTCACTTATAGATCTGATTAAAATTACTTCACCGGAATCACGATACTCCAGGAATCCCAATTTAAAGTAACGTCCTGCTTATTGATCTTATATTCCAGTTTCTCAGTCTTATCGGATTTGGCCGTTGGCTTGACGTCTACACGCAACTGGTCTTTTTTGGAATCATAATCATAAGCGCCCCATTGTTTGGCTTCCTTATTGAAGACAACGGTAACTTTATCTTTTTCAGGAATAAGGAAAAACGCATATTTTCCTGCAGGTAATTTCTGTCCCGCTACAAGAACATCTTTGCTGGTTTCAAATGTTGTCGCTTCATTGGCCCCGGCACGCCAGACTTTTCCAAAAGGAACAAGTTCACCCCAAATCATCCGGCCTTTCACAGACGGGCTTCCATAATCTACCGTAATAGTCGATTCGCTAATCTTTCCTGTTGCGCTTTCACGCGGACTGGCCAGTTTTTTTTCCTGTGCATTCGCAAATACACCCACAATCATTGTTAAGAGGTACATGCTGATTTTTGTCTTGAAATCCATAATCGTATTTTTAATTGGTTTGCCGCATAAAGATAGAATGATATTAAAAACAGGCGTTTCCATTTATAATACTTTTAACAGCTAATGTTGGAAACTTTTGAGAAATTCATAGTAACCGAAGCCTACATATATTGCATCTTTATACAAGAAACCCTATTTTTACCAATCTATTTATACCAATTTGCCATGAATGTCATTGCCGAACGCATCGCCGATTTCCTCAAACAATACCCACCATTTAATAACCTGTCGTTTGAAGAATTGACTATTGTGGCCACGAGCATCCGCGTGGTGACGCTTGAAAAACACAAAACATTGTTCCAAATCAATGATATACTGCACGATAGCTTTTATGTTGTGGCTTCCGGCGTAATCAATTTATCCGTAATTTCAGATGCCGAAGAGACTTTGCTTAACAAATGTGTTGCCGGGGATATTTTCGGCCTGCGCCCTTTCTTCGCAAAGAACAATTACATGATGACGGCAAAAGCGCGTGAGGAAAGCATCGTCTACGCCATACCAATTGCCACTTTCAGGCCGTTTGTGGCGCAAAACGGAGAAGTGTTGAATTTCTTCCTCGAAAGCTTTGCCAACAATTCAAATAATCCGGCCGATCGCGAAAATAAAGGGAAACTGCTCTCAGATAATGTCGTTTTCTCAAGCGGGCAACAATCGGAAATCCAATATTTCCAATCGCTTTCGTATAATAAAGCGCCTTTGCGCACTTCCCGCACCAGTCTTGTTAAGGATGTGGCGCAACTGATGACCGATAATCTTATCGACAGTGTCGTTGTTGTCGAAAATGATCTTCCTGTCGGAATTGTAACCGATAACGACATGCGTTCAAAAATAGCAACGGGCCGCATTCCCATTACCGCAACCATCGATAAGATCATGGCTTCGCCGGTTTTGGCGGTCCCCGAAAACGTATCGCTTGCCGAAGCGCAGCTCTTGATCCTGAAATACAATGTCAGTCATTTGTGCGTTACCCAGGATGGATCCGACAATTCAGAAATCAAAGGGGTCATCTCCCAGCACGACCTTATCGTGGCGCAGGCTAGCAACCCCGGCGTATTGATGAAAGAAATCAAGCGTTCGCAGGATGCCAAGGACCTCAAAAAAGTACGCACGAAATTGACCGACCTGATACAGACCTCCATTGTCAAAAATCTCCCGTTATCCCATATCACTAATGTAGCCAGCGAAATTACGCTCGCGATCGTCAAACGTTCTGTAGAGCTCGGAATTTTGGAATTGGGCTCACCTCCCGCCCGTTTCGCATGGCTCAGCATCGGAAGCCAGGGCAGAAAAGAACAGTTGTTGCTGACCGATCAGGACCATATCCTCGTTTTTGAGGATGTCGCCGCCGATAAATACCGCGATGTAAAGGATTATTTCCTCAAGCTCGCAAAAAAAGCCACATCAACATTAGAGAAAGTCGGTTATGAACCTTGCCCTAACGGACATATTTCGAGCAATATACTTTGGTGTAAATCACTGACAGACTGGATAAAACAATACAATAACTGGATGAAAGCTCCAGGCGAAAAAAGCAACGAAATCGCCAGCATATTTTTTGATTATGAAATTGCTTTCGGGGAAGCCAAAATCGAGGAAGCGATTACAGATGTTATTTTCAACAACGCTAAAAACAACAAGCTCTTCTTTGATTACCTCGGTAACGATGCTTTAAGGAAACCTGCGCCGTTGAGCTTTTTCAAGAAATTCAATATGGAAGAAGAAGGCCCGAATAAAGACAGGTTCGATATCAAAACCCGTGCACTCATGCCTTTGATCGACGGCGCCAGGCTGTTTGTCTTAAGCCTTAATATCAAAGGGATCAACAATACGTATCTTCGTTTTAAGCAATTGGCGATGGCCGATCCGAAACATTCTGAAATTTACTTCAATTGTGCCGAAGCTTTTCTGGTGTTGTCCAAATTACGGACTGCAGAAGGCCTGAAAAATGAAAGCAACGGCCAATTTATTAATATCGAGGAATTATCAAAAAACGATAAAGAAAGGCTCAAGAATGCATTGGCACCAATGAAAGATCTCGAGGAATTGATTAAAGACCGGTTTCAACTGACGCAATTTTCATAATATGTTTGATTGGATTAAAAATATAAACAAGGATTATCCTGAATTCTGGAAAGTATATCTCGCCAAATTTGAGCGGAAATCTTCCCGTTTCGTTGTTTTAAAAATTGAAACAAGCGGCCCTAATCCTGAAAAAGATGTGATTCTGTCTTTCGGCACTGTCGGCGTCGAGAGCAATAGCATCCTGGTGAGCGATAGTTTTGAGATCTTACTGCTTCAGTATAAGTTTCTTCATGACAACGGGCTTTCCAACGAGTTTATCATCGAAAGCCAGCAGCCAAAACTCGGGGAACGGGAAGCTTTACAGGCTTTTATCGAATATATCGGTAACGCGGTTTTAGTTGGCCATCACATTCACAACGATGTACTGATGATTAATGCGGTGCTTGAAAGAATGGATTGCGGAAGGTTGAAAAACGAAGCGCTCGACATCGAAATCATGCACAAAAAACTCAATGACATTACGGATGAGAAGCCGTTTTCTGTTGATGAATTGTGTAAAATTTATAAAGTTCCGGTCGGAGAAAGGCTTTCTTCTTCCGAAGATGCTTACACGATTGCCTTATTGTTCCTGAAACTGAAATCCAAATTAGGATTGTAATTTCCCACAGCCACAATCTGCTCAAATCTGCCGTGATGGCTTATCGATACAGGACTTCCGCTACTTCCGATAAAAGGGATGCCGTTCGATTTCTCAATTCCGACCCGATCCTTTAGCATCAGTATATCCTTAAAATATGCTTCTTCTGTAACTGCAACCGTCCGGATTGAATCATTGTCAATTTCGGTCTTCGTAAAACAGCGCAATCCTTTACAATTAACGCTTCCGGTTTCCCTGGTTTCAAAAGTGCATTCAATTTCCAATGGGAAAAATCCGCGTTTTCCGGTATTGCGGTTGTAAATTTTATAAGCCGCCTCTTTCCTGCTCCATAAATTCCACACTATGCTTTCAGGGTTTTCTGCTTCAAGGATAATCGCCCGCTCTTTTGCCGTAAAAATCTTGTCCAGAAAACCTTCGCGTTTCCAGTTGCTTTCCTTTCGGGCCAATGCCAGATCGATGACATCGTTTCCTATCATTTTCCGGACAATTTTGTTTCGATGATTTCGAGTGCCGATTTTACATCCAGCATTTTTTCCATCGACAGGTTGTCGATTTCAATATCGAACGCTTCTTCCACATCCAGGATTACGTCGACGAGATTAGCCGAATTGATTTTCAGGTCATTAATAAAATCCGTGTTTTCCGTAAGGCTGTCAAACGCCTCCTGATCTTTTACGTAAGGTTTTACAATCGTTTTTAACTTTGAGATGGCTTCTTCCCTATTCATATTTGTTTGTTTGAGATTACGATCCTGAAACCGTCAGGATCAGCGTATGTTTTGCCGTGAATGGCCCAATATGGATTTTTTGCCTTGGCTTCTTCTACTCCATTCAGCCTGAACTTTTCAGTGATGTGTTCGAATTCAGCCCCACTTTCCGTATAAAAAACGAGCAAATCGTCAGCATCGGGTTGATGGACCGGCTTTTCACCGGAGGTTGTGAATTCCAAATGCCAGTCTGAATCCCGGTTTCCGATAAAAACGCCGTCGTAGCCATCGTGGTCGTGGAATTCCCCAAGGATTTCCAAATCCAAAATGCTGCAATAAAACCGGATTATCGGCTGTAAATCTGTCGTATGTCGGGCGTACCTGAATTTCATATAAACTTTTTAAAGATAACACATCCGTTCACATCCCCAAAGCCAAAGCTCGCTTTTGCTACAATTTTGAGGTCTTTTTTAATCAGTTGCTGCGGAATCCTTTCCCTGTCGACAATCGCCGCAATTTCGGGATGCAAATCTTCACAATTGATGTTGGGAAAGATAAAGCCATGGTACAATTCAAGCACCGTCGCCACACTTTCAACGCCGCCGGCCGCCGACAGGCAATGACCGACCATCGCCTTCAGTCCGTTGATATATGGGAAATCCTTCCCGCTTCTTTTAAGCGCTTTCGCCCAGTTTGAAATCTCGAGGCTGTCTTTGGAAGTTGCGGTCAGATGGCCGTTAACGGTATCGATCTCATCAGCGGAAATTCCAGCCGCTGCAATCGCATCTTCAATACATTTCTGTACCGCAACCGGGTTTGGTGCTGTCATCGTTCCTTCACCCCGTTGCCCTCCGGAGTTGATATTTCCGCCTAAAACCTCGCAGTAAATTCTTGCGCCACGCGCCAATGCGGTTTCCAGATCTTCTAAGACTAATGCTCCTGCCCCGCTTCCCGGAACAAATCCTGAAGCGCTTTCGCTCATTGGCCTGGAACCTTTTTCCGGAGAATCGTTGTGTTTGAAGGTGCAGACTTTCATCGCATCGAATCCGCC
>DATHGE010000328.1:0-4435 GCA_035317805.1 Flavobacterium sp.
ACATGATCAAATCATCGGGCAAGTCGACTTTAAAGCGGTGCGGAATCAGGTTCAGTTGCTTTTTGGTCGCAATCGGTTTGAGTCCCGGAATAATCGGAACCGTGATTCCGGCCGCACGGCATTTGTCCACGAAATCAAAGAATTTCTGGTTGTCGAAAAACATCTGCGTGATGATATAAGCCGCGCCGTTCTTGATTTTCTGCTTGAGGAAATGGATGTCAGAATCCATGCTCGGCGCTTCCATGTGTTTTTCCGGATAACCCGCAACGCCGATACAGAAATCGGTTTTGCTCGAATTCTGGAGTTCGTCGTCAAGGTAAATCCCGTTGTTGAGATTGGAAATCTGCGATACCAGTTCGGTGGCAAAATGATGGCCTTCGCGTTCGGGCTTGAAGTAGATTTCCGATTTGATCGCGTCCCCGCGCAAAGCGACCACATTCTGGATTCCGAGGAAGTCAATATCAATCAGAAAGTTCTCGGTGTCTTCTTTCGTAAAACCGCCACAAAGGATGTGTGGGATCGCGTCGACTTCATATTTATTCTGTATCGCAGCGCAAATACCGACCGTCCCGGGGCGCTTCTTAACGATTTTCTTCTCGAGCAAACCGCTCGGCAATTCCTTGAATTCGTATTCCTCACGGTGGTACGTCACATCGATAAATGGTGGATTGAATTCCATCAGCGGATCAATACTGTCGAAAATCGACTGGATATTCTGGCCTTTTAAAGGCGGCAAAATCTCGAAAGAGAATAATGGTTTTCCGTTGGCGTTCGCTATATGTTGGGTAACTTTCATGAAAATTTATTTTATGTTTGGGCGTGCCACCGGCGCACCGCGATTCTCTTTATTTTAAATTTGTTCTGCGCCGCTGTCAGGCTGTTCGCTGCAATCTTTTACGGCCTCCGCTGCGCTGCGGCCGCAAAAGGATTTTCGCTTCCATCCTTCACGCAAACGTGTTAATCCGCAATATTCGGATTGAGCCATTTCATCGCGGTTTCAGTCGGAATACTGCGGCGTTTGGCGTAATCGACAACTTGGTCTTCTTTGATTTTCCCAAGCCCGAAATACTTGCTTTCGGGATTCCCAAAATAGTACCCCGAAACCGAAGATGCCGGCCACATCGCCATGCTTTCCGTTAAGGTGACGCCGATCGCTTCTTCTACATTTAGTAATTTCCAAATCGTAGGTTTTTCCAAATGGTCGGGACATGCCGGATAACCTGGCGCCGGACGGATTCCTTTGTATTCTTCTTCGATCAGGTCCTGTTTTTCAAGGTTTTCATCGGAAGCATAACCCCAGATTTCCGTGCGGACTTTTTCATGCAAATATTCCGCAAAAGCTTCGGCCAGCCGATCGGCCAATGCCTTTACCATAATCGAATTGTAATCGTCGAGATTCTTCTCAAATTCGGCGGCCCATTCGTCTACACCAAAACCTGTTGTGACGCAAAACGCGCCCATATAATCGGTTTTTCCGGAATCTTTGGGGGCGACAAAATCGGCCAAAGCCAAATTAAATGCGCCTTTGGTCTTTTGCGATTGCTGGCGTAAAGTCAGGAACGTTTGCAGTTTTTTGCCGTTTTCGTCGGTCAGTTCAATGTCGTCGTCGTTGATCGTATTGGCTGGAAAGATGCCGTAAATCCCTTTGGCCGTGAGTTTGTTTTCTTTCAGGATCTGCGCGAGCATTTCCTGCGCGTCGGCAAAAACGGAAACCGCCTGCTCGCCCACAACATCATCAGTCAGGATCGCCGGGTATTTCCCGAACAATTCCCAAGTGCGGAAGAATGGCGTCCAGTCGATATACGGAACCAGGGTTTCAATGTCGACTTCAATGGTTTTTGCGCCAATGAAATTGGGTCTTTTCGGAGTGAAATTTTCCCAATCCAATTTTAATTTATTGACCCTCGCCTGCTCTATCGTGAGGAAATTTTTATCCCGCGAACGTTTCAAATAACCTTCACGCAATTCGTCATATTCGGCACGGATTCCTTTGGAATATTCGAGTTTGGAAGCGGTATTAATCAGATTTCCGGCAACGGTCACGGCGCGCGAAGCATCATTGACATGAACGACCGTTTCCCTGTATTCGGGCGCGATTTTCACGGCAGTGTGCGCACGCGAAGTCGTCGCTCCGCCAATCATAATCGGGATTTTGATGTTGAGTTTGTCGAGTTCTTTTGCCAGATAAACCATTTCGTCGAGCGAAGGTGTGATTAAACCGCTGAGTCCGATGATGTCAACGTTCTGTTTAACAGCTTCTTCGATAATGCGTTCCGGGGAAACCATCACGCCCAGGTCTACGATTTCGTAATTGTTACAACCCAAAACCACCGCAACGATATTTTTCCCGATGTCGTGTACGTCGCCTTTTACGGTTGCCATAAGCACTTTTCCGGCGGAAGATGATTTTCCGTCTTTTTCCGCTTCTATATAAGGAAGCAAATACGCCACAGCTTTTTTCATTACGCGCGCCGATTTTACGACCTGCGGCAGGAACATTTTTCCGCTGCCGAACAGATCGCCTACGACGTTCATTCCGGCCATGAGGTTGATTTCAATCACTTCAATCGGTCTGGAAGCCAATTGGCGTGCCTCTTCCACGTCAATCTCTATAAATTCGTCGACGCCTTTCACCAAAGCGTGCGTGAGTCTTTCCTGGATCGGAAGCGATCGCCATTCCTGGATCGCTTTTTCGGTGGCTTTGAAATCGCCTTTAAAGCTTTCGGCTAAATCGAGCAATCTTTCGGTGGCATCTTCACGTCTGTTTAACAAAACATCTTCGACGTGTTCCAATAAAACTTTGTCGATTTCATCATAGACTTCGAGCATTTCGGGGTTTACGATTCCCATCGTCATGCCGTTCTGGATCGCGTGGTAAAGGAACGCAGAATGCATCGCTTCGCGTACTTTGTCGTTGCCACGGAAAGAAAACGAAACGTTTGAAACGCCGCCGCTCACATGCGCGTGCGGCAAGTTTTCACGGATCCATTTGGTCGCGCGGAAGAAATCGAGCGCATTCAATTTGTGCTCTTCCATTCCGGTCGCAACGGGAAAAATATTGGGGTCGAAAATAATGTCTTCTGCGGGAAAACCGACTTTGTCGACTAAAACATCATACGATCTTTTACAGATTTCAACTCTTCTTTCATAGGAATCCGCCTGTCCGTTTTCGTCGAAAGCCATGATAATCGCCGCGGCTCCGTATCTTTTGATGAGTTTGGCGTGGTGGATGAATGCCGCTTCCCCTTCTTTGAGCGAGATGGAATTGACGACGCTTTTGCCCTGCGCGACTTTGAGCCCGGCTTCGATGATTTCCCATTTGGAACTGTCGATCATTACGGGAACTCTTGAAATATCAGGTTCGGAAGCGATCAGGTTCAGGAAAGTCGTCATTGCATGAACGCCGTCGAGCATGCCTTCATCCATATTGATATCGATAATCTGGGCACCGCCTTCGACTTGCTGGCGGGCAATATCGAGCGCTTCCTCGTAGCGTTCTTCCTTGATTAAACGCAGGAATTTTCTTGAACCGGTAACGTTTGTGCGTTCGCCAACGTTGACGAAATTCGTTTCCGGCGTTATGATTAAAGGCTCGAGGCCTGATAATTTCAAATATTTTTTACAGTCGGCGTCTGGCATTTTTATTTTTTTTGGCCACGAATTTCATGAATTCAGCACGAATTTCTGTGCGCAAAGTTTTGTGAGAATTAGTGAAATTCGTGGCTTATTTTTTATCCTAAGTTTTGCGTT
Source organism: Flavobacterium sp. (assembly GCA_035317805.1). GTDB lineage: Bacteria > Bacteroidota > Bacteroidia > Flavobacteriales > Flavobacteriaceae > Flavobacterium. The sequence goes on from DATHGE010000328.1 coordinate 3,751, forward strand.
TCTATAATTTGTCTTGGTTGGAATTCGGCTGCAACTTCAGCAATCAAGCGAATGTGATCTGGCGTTGTGCCGCAGCAGCCGCCGATGATGTTGATTAAATTGTCCTGCAAATATTCGCGTATCAAAGCCTGCATTTCTTCCGGCGTCTGGTCGTATTGGCCGAAAGCATTTGGCAGTCCGGCGTTTGGATGCGCAGAAATATTGAGCGTTGTATTTCTCGCTAATCTTTTCAAGTATGGTTTGAGTTGGTCGGCTCCGAGTGCGCAATTGAATCCGACGCTGAGCAGCGGAATATGCGAAATCGAGATTAAAAAAGCTTCAACGGTTTGCCCTGATAAAGTTCTTCCCGATGCGTCGGTAATCGTTCCTGAAACCATAACAGGAATATCCAGATTTCTTTCTTCTTTGACTTCTTCAATCGCGAACAAAGCCGCTTTGGCATTGAGCGTGTCGAAAATCGTTTCGACCAAAAGAATGTCCGAACCGCCATCGATCAGGGCTTCGACCTGCTGTTTGTAGGCGATCCGCAAATCGTCGAAAGTCACGGCGCGGTAACCCGGATCGTTTACATCTGGCGACATCGAGGCGGTTCGGTTTGTCGGGCCGATGGAACCGGCGACGAACCTTGGTTTGCTGGGATTTTTGGCGGTGTATTCGTCGGCGACTTCGCGTGCGAGTCTGGCCG
>DATHGE010000329.1:0-2354 GCA_035317805.1 Flavobacterium sp.
CCCATTTTTCCGCAGCACGGAAACCCGGTGTGGTTTTCCTGGTGTCGAGTACTTTGGTTTTGGTGTCTTCGAGCAAGTGCATATAGCTTTGCGTTTTGGTGGCGATGGCCGACATGCGTTGCATCGAATTGAGGACGAGGCGCTCGGCTTTTAAGATGGATTGCGATTTTCCGGAAACGTGGAATACGACATCGCCATATTTCACTGCCGTTCCGTCGTTGATGAAGGTTTCGACTTCGAGATCGGGGTCGACATACCTGAAAATCATTTTGGCGAATTCGACTCCGGCGATTACGCCTTCATCTTTTACCAGCAATTTTGCCTTTCCCATCGCCGCAGCCGGAATACAAGCCATAGAACTGTAATCGCCCGGGCCGATGTCTTCGCGGATGGCATTGGCGATAATCAGTTGCAGTTCGGTCTGGAATTGTTCTTCGGAAATCATTTTGAAAAATTTACAGTAGGCTAAAATAAGAAAAAAGGTTTTGATAATCCGCAAAGGCTAACAGACTATTGGCAAATTTTTATTAAACTTGTAAATACCAAATTGTTTTAGAAATGCCGCAGTTTTTAAGAACCGATTCCGACAACGCCGATTTTCGCGGGCTCGTCACTTTACTCGATCATTATTTGGCCGTAATGGATGGCGAAGAGCATGCGTTCTACGCCCAATACAACAAATCCGATGCGATAAAGGAAGTCGTTGTGGCCTATCAAAACGGGAAACCTGCCGGATGCGGCGCCATCAAAAAATATTCCGACACCGAAACGGAAATCAAACGCATGTATGTGCTGCCGGAATTTCGCGGATTGGGCATTGCGAAAGGCATTTTGGGCGCGCTCGAAAAATGGGCTTCCGAACTTGGCTTTTCGGAATGTATTTTAGAAACCGGCGTCAAACAGGTCGAAGCGGTGCAGCTTTACCAGAAATGCGGTTACCGGATTACCGAAAATTACGGACAATATGCCAATATGGCCAACAGTATCTGCATGAAAAAGCAACTGTAAGCCAAACTTTTTTATCTTTGAAGAACAAACGCTAAAAACCAATTATCATGAAATCAAATAAAAGGGGAATCGCCGCCGCCGTTATTTTACTTATCGCCATCGGTAATTATTCGCGCATGCCCGACAGCGAGAGCATCCGCGCGGTCGCATTCCTGTCTATTTTTGCAATCGGTGCTTTATCGGCTGTCGTAATCCGTGAAATCCTGGGCCGGATCAGGGAGAAACAAGATGAGTAATATCCAGATTTTTGTATTGTTCCTGATCGGGACGGTTCTGATTCTAACCGGCGCGTATCTCAAACACGAAGCGATGCCGATGGACAGCCTGTTTCTTGTTGTAGGCATGACTTTCGAAAGCGTATCGATATTGGCGCTCGTTTTCAAGATGCTCAAAAAAGGTAATAAATCCGATAGTTTCCTTGACAGTTAATTTTCCCAAATGAACATCCGACTCATCGCCATTGGCAAAACCGACAACAAAGCGCTGCAATCCCTGACTGACGATTATACCAAACGGCTGTCTTTTTATATCAAATTTGACCTGGAAATTATTCCGGATATCCGGAATGTGAAAAACCTTTCCGAAAGCCAGCAGAAAGAAAAGGAAGGCGAGCTCATCCTTTCGAAAATTACGCCCACAGACCAATTGGTTTTGCTCGACGAAAACGGGAAGAACTTTTCAAGCGTCGGTTTTTCGAGAGAATTGCAGAAGAAAATGAACTCCGGGATCAAGACCCTGGTTTTTGTAATCGGCGGCCCGTATGGCTTTTCGGAAACAGTTTACCAGAAAGCGCAAGGTAAAATTTCGCTTTCGCAAATGACTTTCTCCCACCAGATGGTGCGGCTTTTTTTTATCGAACAGCTGTACCGCGGGTATACGATTTTGAGGAATGAACCCTATCACCACCAATGACGTCCATATGAAAAAACCCATACTTTTCGTTGCATTCTTTTTTCTCTTTGCTGGCCGGGCTGTTGCGCAAAATGATTGTGTGGATGCAATCATCATTTGTGGCGACGCCAATTTATCAAACCTTGACACGCAAGGATTCGGGATCCAGGAAATTTTCGCAAATGCCTGCAGCAGCCATGAAAACAATAGCATCTGGCTGAAAATAAAAATCCAGACCGGCGGGACTTTCGGTTTTTTGATTACGCCCGAATCAAGTGCGCTGGTGGTCGATTTTGACTTTTGGATTTTTGGGCCAAACGTAGAGTGTTCCAATATGGGAACCGCCGTAAGGTGCTCGACTACGAATCCGCTCAATGCGCAACTGGCCTACAACACCACAGGCATGAACGATTCTGAAACCGATGTCAGCGAAGGACCCGGGCCTGACGGGAATG
>DATHGE010000330.1:0-9504 GCA_035317805.1 Flavobacterium sp.
GAGGTTTTTGGGGTTCCGTATGCGGCCCAGACCCAGGTGGCAGGTTGCGCGGGACGCAATGATGTTTTCTATGGAACGCTCGAATTTGTTTCGAACGACCAACCAGCTACGGGAACCAACAATTTCCTGTTGCCGCTGAATTTCAAAAAAGACCTGAATAATTATACCGTTGGCGCTACAGACGCAATTGGGACTACGGCGCGTACGATCAGTTTCACGATACCCGCTGCGTTGACCGATGCCAAATTTTACCTGATCACTTCCAACCACGGTTCCAATTCGGGCGGCGAGGAATACAACAGGAGATTCCACCATATCTATTACGACGGACCGCAGGTTTTGCTTTACAAACCGGGTGGCGTTTCGTGTGAGCCTTACCGTCAGTTCAATACACAGGGCAATGGGATTTATGGGCCAACCCCGCGCACGGATAACGAATGGGCTTCGTTCAGCAACTGGTGCCCGGGACAGGTAATTCCGATCCGCACGATTGCGATCGGGAATATGGCTGCCGGTGCGCACGTGTTTAAGATTACGGTTCCGACTGCGGTTTTCCCGGAAGGGCAGGGTTATATCCCGGTTTCGCTTTACCTGCAGGGAACGACCGAGGTTTTGGGCGTAGACGATTTCAATTCGCTCAACTACAGCCTGTCGCCGAATCCGACCGAAGGTGTGGTGAAAATCCAGTCTTCCACAGCAGTGAAACATTTCGAAGTGTATAACATGATCGGACAGCAGGTAGCCAAAGGGAACGATACGCTGATTGATCTTTCCGTTATGGAAAAAGGCATTTACCTGGTTCAGATCGAATTTGAGAACGGGCAAAAAGTGACTGAAAAAATTATCAGGAAATAATTCCGTTTTGGCGATTTTCAAATCACCCGCATTAATAGCACACATGAGAAAAATTACTCCGTTACTATTATTGTTGTTATTGTCTTTTTTTGCAATCAGTTGCGACCCGAAAGATGACGAAGCGACACCTGCTGCAAATGGTGAAAACAACACCAATTTCCCGGAACATTTCGGAGCAGCCGTACAGCGCGATTTTATCGGGCAGGTTGTCGATATAAACAATTTGCCTGTTTCCGCCGCGACGGTTAAAATCGGAAATGCAACCGTGCAGACCGACATAAACGGCGTTTTCATAATTAACCAGGCGGATGTACAGGAACGCTTCGCCTATGTCACGGCGACAAAAGCCGGATTTGTTGACGGCTCGCGATCGTTGGTTCCGACATCGGGAAAAAACAATATCAAAATCATGCTCATCCCTATGCAGACTACTGCAACGGTAGCTTCAGGCGCAGCTTCGGAAGTGGCTTTGCCAAACGGCACTAAAGTCAAATTCGACGGTGCTTTTATGGATGCGAATGGAAGCGCTTATTCGGGCAACGTCAATGTTTCTATGTTTCATTTAAAATCATCGGATGCCAATATCAACGCTTTGATGCCCGGAATGCTTTACGCACAAGGCGAAGACGGCGGCGAAAAAGTGCTGCAGACTTTTGGGATGCTCCATGTGGAATTGCGCGGCAGTGGCGGACAGGAATTACAGATTTCGGCAAACCATACCGCCGAAATCTCGATGATGATCGACGATACACAAATGGCGACGGCGCCTTCAGAAATCCCACTATGGCATTTCGACGAAGCCGGCGGTTATTGGAAACAGGAAGGCAGCGCGGCAAAAACCGGTAACCAATATGTGGGAACGGTTTCGCACTTTTCGTGGTGGAACTGTGATGCGCCGTTTGAGACCAACTCGTTGACGATAATCGTCAAAGATGCCAATGGGCTGTTGCTCAAAAATATTGGTGTAGGCGTTAGCATTCAAAACGTTGGGAATGAAAACATGAATTATACGAATGATTTGGGGCGTGCTTCTGGAATGGTTCCGGCAAATCAAACGTTAACGATCAGGATATACGATCCATGCGGGAATATGCTAAAAGAGACTTCTGTCGCACCGTTGACGCAGCAAACAGAAACTACAATTACCCTTGATCAGACAGAAATTGTGTCCACTCTGGTGAAAGGAAAAATTGTGAAATGCGATGGGACGAATGTGTCGAACGGGTATGTCATCCTTGAATACGGTGCTCAAATGTTTTTCTCTGACGTGACAAACGGTAATTTCGAATTTGCGGCAACAATCTGCGGTGGCAATAATGCCTTTACAGTACGTGCTTATGATGTGGATAATTTTCAAACTACGGGCGTTCTCAGCAATACCTTTACAGCCGGAACAACCGACTTGGGGATTTTGCCGGCTTGTAATGCAGTAAGTGAATATATTATTTTTCAAATAGACAATTATGCTCCGACTTATATTTTTGACAGTATCGACACTTTCCCGGTTGGTGGAAGTGAGCCATTGACGATCAGGCATCAAAGTGAAAACAGCTTTTTTGCTATCGCTGGCTCGATGACGACGCCTGGGATTTACACCGGCCTGGGATTTCAAATAGGATTGAGCAACTTCGAAGGCTGGGGCTATCACTCCTATAATTTTCATTACACGACAACAGCCGCGATAGAAATGCAAATACTCAAATATGGGAATGTTGGCGAGTACATCGATATTCGATTCCATGCCGACGGCAATTCATCAAGTGGACAACCTGGTAATCTCAATGGTTACCTGCATGTGCTTCGGGATTGACAGATTTAATAACATAAAAAAGCCTCCATTTGGAGGCTTTTTTCATTAAGAATTAATTTTCAGGTAGGGTTTTTTAAAAGTGGCTTGTTCTAAAAGATATTAACTAAAAATAAAACGCCATGATTAAAACCAGACTTTTCCTTATGATGTTCCTGACAGCTTTACTCTGCATCAGCTGTGATCCGAATGACGATAACAATCCGAATGCGAATCCAAACGGGAACGATAACTTTTCAGAACATTTCGGCGCTTCGGCCTCGCGCGATTTTATCGGACAGGTGGTCGATGTCAACGGGCATGCGGTCCAGAATGCGACCGTAAAAATCGGGACTTCCACCACGCAAACCGACAGTAACGGTATCTTCATCCTCAACGAAGCCGATGTTAACGAACGTTTCGCCTACATCACCGCAACCAAAATCGGATATGTTGACGGCTCGCGCGCGCTTGTGCCAACTTCAGGAACGAACAATATCCGCATCATGCTGCTTCCGCTCGAAGTCACGCAAACGATTGCCTCGGGTGCCAACAGTGAAGTCCTGCTTCCAAACGGTACGAAAGTCAAATTCGACGGCGCTTTCAAGGATGAGAACGGCAATTCGTATTCGGGTGATGTGAATGTTTCGATGTTCCATTTATCGCCATCCAATGACAACCTGAGCGCCATCATGCCCGGGATGCTTTACGCAGAGGATGCGGCCGGGCAGGAGAAAGCGCTCGAAACTTACGGGATGATGAATGTGGAATTGCGCGGCAGTGGCGGACAGAAACTGCAATTGGCCGACGGACATACCGCAGAAATCACGGTTGCGATTGACGCTGCACAAATGGCAACGGCTCCGGCAACGATTCCGTTATGGCACTTCGATTCCGAAAAAGGCTACTGGAAAGAAGACGGCTTTGCGACTAAAACCGGCAATAAATATGTAGGAACTGTGTCGCACTTTTCGTGGTGGAATTGCGATGCGCAGTTTCCGACTGTGACCCTGACCTGTACAGTTGTCGATAACAGTGGAAACCCGCTTCCGGGAATTCCGGTGTCGATAACCAGGATCGGAGGCTATTCGACTTATGGTTACACTGATTCGAATGGGGTTGTTTCAGGGTTGGTACCGGCTAATGAAACACTGACTTTAGCGATTTCTACAAATTCTGCCTGCAATAATATCATTGCTTATACCGATACGATCGGACCATTCTCATCGAGTACGACGCTTCCGAACATTGTTGTCAACAACCCGCAGCTTGAATCGGTTCTGGTTCAGGGGAATCTGGTCAAATGCGACAATACGAATGTGACCAACGGTTATGTACTCTTCCGGAACAACGCCAATTACAATTCGGGTTTTGCCGCTGTGACTAACGGGGCATTCAGCTTCCATGAGCTTTCCTGCAATACAGACAGCGGATTTGTATTGACCGGAGCCGATTACGACTCACTTCAAACTACCGATTCGCTTTCATTCGCTTATACGAATCCGGTGACCGATGTTGGCAATATTGCCGCCTGTAATGCCGTAACAGAATTTATTTCTTACCAGATCGACAGCAATCCTGTGGTTTTTATAATCGGTATTGTTAATGGATATGTCGGATTTGATGGTGGGCCTTATACCAGTGTCTCAGGTTACAACCAAAACCAAAGCGGACTTTATATTTCAGGAAATACAGACGTCTCAGGAATCTACACGACCAATCAATTTTCTATCGAAGGCGGAGCTGTCGGATACATTTCATCAGGAACTACGAATACGATAATTTTTAATGTCACTATTGCGCCGGTTGGCGGATTCATCGATATCGCTTTCAGCGGAACCTACAATGACAATAACGGACTTCCGCATACGATTTCAGGAACTGCACATGCTTTAAGGGAATAATTGCTGATAATTAAAAGAAAAAGAAAGAAAAAAACCTTCCATATCGGAAGGTTTTTCTGTTATAAAAATTCCTTGACTTCGTTTTTGATATACGCCAGTGCGGCGCTGCTCGGCGTGGCTTTGTCGAACATTCCGTCCAGAATCTTTTCGCGCAGTTGGTCGGCATCGGCGACGTCATTGTCAGCGGCGGTTTTGCGAAGGATCTGTATGGTGGCGTTTTTCGCCGTGGTGATAATCGTCCAGCATTCGTCCGACATATAGATCTGCTGCGTCAGGTTGTGTTCGAATTCCTGTTCGATCTGCGCAATCACAAAATTGGCATAATCGTTCTTGTCTTCAGAAACCGGCGTAATCCGGATCAGTAATTTTGACGGGTCGATGCGCTCCATAAACAAAGTCATCCTTTCATAGGCCTGCAAACGCAACGGCAACGCACCTTTCTGGTTTTGGCGCGCCAATAGAAAACGCCTCCTCTTTTCCTCATTCTGTGTATACATCTGGAAAAAATAGTAAGCCACGCCGCCAGTAATCAGGGCAGGCAAGGTGTAAAAAAGCAATTCGATGATCTTATTGGTATCCATGTTTTTATTTTTAGCTGATAATGAAAGCAAAAGTAAGCGTATTGCCTTGGGTACAAAAATGAAAATTCAATTATTTTAAACCGGAAGCCTTACATTTGGCAAAATTTCACAAATGGAAACCCATATCATTGTCCTGTTGTGTATCGCCGCTTTTGCAGCGGGCTTTGTCGATGCGATCGTTGGCGGCGGCGGACTCATACAAACACCGATTGGCCTGATCGCGTTGCCGAATCTGCCGGTGGCGACTGTCATCGGGACGCTTAAGATTCCGTCGTTGAGCGGGACTGGTTTTGCCGCTTTCCAATATTTGAAAAATGTCAAAATGGACTGGAAACTGTTGGCATTGATGATGGTCCTGGCGGTGCCGTCGGCGTTTTTGGGTTCGACACTTTTGACTTATGTCCGCAATGATTTCATGAAGCCGCTTTTGCTCGTCGTACTTTCATTGCTGGCAATTTATACCTATGCGAAGAAAAATTTCGGGCAGCACCATGAGAAATCCCATTCGATGCAGCAGCAGGTTTTATACGCCGTAATCATCAGCATCATTGTCGGATTCTACGACGGATTTATCGGTCCCGGAACCGGAAGCTTTTTCGTCGTGGCGTTTATCAGCCTGTTGGGATTCGACTTCCTGCACGCTTCCGCGAATGCGAAAATGGTCAACCTTGCAACCAATTTCGGTTCGATCTGTCTGTTCGCACTCAAAGGAAAAATCATCTGGGCAATCGCAATTCCGATGGCAGTTTGCAATGCGACAGGCGGTTTCATCGGCGCCAGGCTCGCAATCAATCGTGGGAATACTTTCATCCGGATTTTCTTTTTGGTCGTGGTTGTCGGCACATTGATCCGTTTTGGCTACGACGTTTTTATGAAGAAATAAGCAGGCGTTTATTGTCAGCACATTAACAAAATTCCACTTTATTCTTCGCCCTGAAATGCCTATTTTTGACATTTGAAAATGACTATGCAAAAATATATTGACCAGCTCAACGAGGCGCAGCGGGAACCAGTCCTGCAAAAAGACGGCCCGATGATTATCATAGCTGGCGCCGGTTCGGGAAAAACACGCGTATTGACGATCAGGATCGCTTACCTGATGAGCCTTGGCGTTGATTCGTTCAACATTCTCGCGCTTACGTTTACGAACAAAGCCGCGAAAGAAATGAAGAAAAGGATTTCCGAGATCGTAGGTTCTACCGAAGCGAAGAACTTATGGATGGGGACTTTCCACTCGGTTTTCGCACGGATTCTGCGTTCGGAAGCCGACAAACTGGGTTATCCTTCAAACTTTACGATTTATGACACGCAGGATTCTGTCAGGCTGATTTCGGCCGTAATTAAGGAAATGCAACTCGATAAGGACATTTACAAACCGAAGCAGGTTTTAGGAAGGATCTCTTCGTATAAGAATTCACTCATTACCGTAAAGGCTTATTTCAATAATCCGGAATTGCAGGAAGCCGACGCCATGTCGAAGAAACCGCGTCTGGGTGAAATCTACCAGAATTATGTCGATCGCTGTTTCAAGGCCGGCGCGATGGATTTTGATGATTTGCTGTTGAAGACCAATGAACTATTGGCGCGTTTTCCCGATGTTTTGGCGAAATACCAGGACCGTTTCCGATACATTCTCGTTGATGAGTACCAGGATACCAACCATTCGCAATACCTGATCGTCCGGGCATTGTCCGACCGTTTTCAGAATATTTGCGTCGTGGGCGATGATGCGCAGAGTATTTATGCGTTCCGTGGTGCGAACATCAACAACATCCTCAATTTCCAAAAGGATTATGAAGGTGTGAAAACCTTTCGCCTCGAGCAGAATTACCGTTCGACCAAAAATATCGTCGAGGCCGCCAACACGATCATCGACAAGAATAAAACCAAACTCGATAAAATCGTATGGACGGCAAATGATTTCGGGCCAAAAATTAAAGTACACCGCAGCATCACCGACGCCGAAGAAGGCCGTTTTGTGGCGAGCACGATCTGGGAAGAAAAGATGAACAAGCAGATGATGAACGGACAGTTCGCCATCTTGTACCGAACCAACGCACAGTCGCGGGCGATGGAAGATGCGCTGCGCAAACGCGATATCCCGTATGGGATTTACGGCGGTTTGTCGTTCTATCAAAGAAAAGAGATCAAGGACGTGCTCTGTTATTTGCGGTTGGTCATCAATCCGAAAGACGAGGAAGCGCTGATCCGTGTGATCAATTATCCGGCGCGTGGTATCGGCGATACGACCGTGGAAAAAATTACGATTGCGGCGAATCATTACAAGCGTTCGATGTTTGAAGTGATGCAGAATATCGACAAGATCGACCTCAAGCTCAATTCGGGGACGAAGCAAAGGCTGCAGGATTTTGTGACGATGATCCAGAGTTTCCAGGTCATCAATGAAAACCACGATGCGTTTTATCTTGCGGATCATGTGGCCAAAAAAACCGGGCTCGTACAGGAATTAAAAAAAGATGCGACGCCCGAAGGCATTGCGAAAATCGAGAATATAGAAGAGCTTTTAAACGGGATCAAGGATTTTACCGAAGGCCAGAAGGAAGTCGACGGCGCTCGTGGCGCTTTGGCAGAATTCATGGAAGATGTAGCGCTTGCGACCGATCTCGATAAAGATACCGGCGATGACGACCGTGTGGCTTTAATGACAATCCACCTCGCGAAAGGGCTCGAATTCCCGTATGTATTTGTGGTCGGAATGGAAGAGGATTTGTTTCCGAGTGCGATGAGTATGAGTACGAGGAGCGAACTCGAAGAAGAACGCCGTTTGTTCTATGTCGCATTGACAAGGGCCGAACACCAAGCCTATTTGACATATGCGCAGTCGCGTTACCGCTGGGGAAAACTCACCGACAGCGAGCCGTCGCGGTTTATTAATGAAATCGACGGGCAATATCTGGAATACCTTTCCGGAGAAGAAAACAATTACCGCTACAAGCCGATGATCGATGCCGATATTTTTGGCGATGTCGATAAGTCGCGGTTGCGCCTGGCGAAACCTGTTGCGGGGACGCCGCCGAAATACCTTACCGACAACGAACCGAAGCCGAACGTAAATATCAGGAAACTCAAGCCCGTGGCGTCGAACGGGAACGCTTCAGGAAGCGCCAATTTGTTTGACAGTAAACTTACTGTCGGAAATATCGTGATGCACGAGCGTTTTGGGAAAGGCGAAATTGTCAATCTGGAAGGTGCGGGAGCAGATAAGAAAGCGGAAATCCGGTTTGAGGTTGGCGGGATTAAGAAATTGCTTTTGCGTTTTGCGAAATTGGATGTGATTGGGTAGTTAATTATCAATTGAAAAAATGGCACAATTTATAAAGATTTACGAAGACAAGCCCAATGAGGCAGCGATTGCGAAAGTCGTAAAGATTTTGCGCGACGGCGGGCTCGTGATTTATCCGACGGATACGGTTTACGGCCTTGGGTGCGACATCACGAATTCGAAGGCATTGGAACGCATCGCGAAAATCAAAGGCATCAAGCTCGACAAGGCCAATTTTTCTTTTGTATGCCATGATCTGAGCAACCTTTCGGATTATGTGAAACAGATCGATACGGCAACCTTTAAGTTGCTCAAGCGTGCTTTGCCGGGCGCTTATACATTTATCCTGCCCGGAAACAATAGCCTTCCGAAAGAATTTAAGAAAAAAACAACCGTCGGGATCCGTGTTCCCGATAACAGCATTGCGCTTTGCATTGTGAAGGAATTGGGCAATCCGATTGTGTCGACATCCATTCATGACGAGGATGAAGTTTTGGAATATTCCACCGATCCGGAACTCATTTTTGAAAAATGGCAAAACCTTGTAGATGTCGTCATTGACGGCGGATACGGCGACAACCAGCCTTCTACGATTATCGACCTGTCGGGTTTTGAGCCAGTTGTGGTCAGGGAAGGCAAGGGCGATATTTCGATTATAGAATGATTTTCATTTAAAATTTTTACCTAAAAAAATCCCGATTCGGAAATGTCCAAATCGGGATTTTTTTATCTGCAAACTGCGATCTTATTTTGCGGTCATGTTTTTCATTTCTTTCTCGATCATGTCATAGAACTCGTCGATTTTAGGAAGTACGACGATTCTCGTTCTTCTGTTGATGGCACGGTTTTCCGAAGTATTGTTGTCGACCAGTGGGATGAATTCACTACGCCCGGCTGCAATCAGCTGTTTCGGCGCAACACCAAGATCGGTCAGCACACGAACGATAGAAGTGGAACGTTTCACACTCAAATCCCAGTTGTCCAACAAAACGCCGTTTGATTTGTAAGGCACATTATCGGTATGTCCTTCCACCATACATTCGAATGTCGGTTTGCTATTGACTACTTTCGCCACTTTGGCAAGCACTTCTTTTG
>DATHGE010000331.1:0-2903 GCA_035317805.1 Flavobacterium sp.
TTTATGTGAATCACAGCCATATTGGGAAAGGCATCGGGAAATTGCTTCTCGCCGAGCTGATCCGGCTGGCCAGAGCGCAGGGAATCCGTACGATGATTGGTGGTATTGACGCCGATAATGCGGATAGCATTGCCTTCCATAAAAAATTCGGATTTACGGAATGCGGCACCATTAAAGATGCGGCATTTAAATTTGACCGATGGCTCGACCTGCTTTTTATGCAATTGGTATTAAAATAAAAACGGGACCTTCAAAAAGAAAATCCCGTTTTATCCTTTATTTAATGATATCAAGTGTAATTAAAATCGTTGTGACGAACAGAAAAATCAGTCCCGACAGAAATACGATATCGGCAATCCGCTCATATTTTTTCCCCCACAATTTACTGTTGCGCATGGACAGATAGGATAAAATACTGCTTGTCATAAACATCAGGATCGCGACGGCCGTAAATTCATCAATCACCGAAGCTTCCCTGTTATCGCTAAGTTTTAGGGAAGTCAAAACCACGAAACAGAGTCCGAGTAACGTGGATGAAGCGGTCAGGATGTGTGGAAAGTTCTTCTTATTCTTTCCCATTTTTCGATGTCGGCTTGATCATCGCAACAACCTTAGCGTCGGTAACCAGCGTTTTTGGCGGAATTACCTGGATAAGCAGACCGTTTTCATCAAACAAGTATTTCTGGAAATTCCATTCTACTTCAGAATCCTGGACACCGTTGAGTTCCTTGTGCGTGAGAAATTTATAGATATCGGCCATGTCTTCGCCTTTTACAGAAATTTTACCCATCATCGGGAAAGTCACGCCGTAGTTCTTTTGGCAGAATGCGCCAATCTCTTCATTGGTTCCCGGTTCCTGTTCGGCAAAGTTATTCGCCGGAAAGCCCACGATCACAAAACCCTTATCCTTATATTGTTTGTAAATCGTTTCCAGTTGTTCGTATTGCGGCGTCAATCCGCATTTGGAAGCTGTGTTGACGATCATGACCTTTTTGCCTCTTAAAGAAGCAAAATCAAAAGTTTTCCCGTATAAATCCTCGACTTTAAAGTCGTATAAAGACTGTTTTCCCATGTGTACCTTGTTTGTTGTTTGTACTGCCGATGTGACTTGTGCGTGATTTTGCGAAGTGATTAAGAAGAAAATCCCACAAAGAATGCTCAGTTGTTTTTTCATGATTATTGTTTTTTTTTATAAAAATAATCAAAAACGGGCTGCCTCAAAAATTATTACCAAAAATTTATAAAACAAAGAAGCCCAAAGTCGTCTTCGGGCTTCCAGATGAAGGCAGGTCAATTCTCTGAGAAAAATCGTCTGCTTTCAAACTCCCGAAAATGCCGTTTTAAATCCTGGGGAGAATCTGCGCGGCAAACGGGAAAAATCGGTATACTAAAAACGTTGTTTTTAGAACATACGGAATGGCCGCTTCTTTGGTTTTTTATGACACTGTATTTTTTCTACAAGATTTATTTCCAAAAAGATAAAGCACCGTAACAGGGCTGTTTTTTTTAATCAATGGGATTTCATTTTTGGAAAAGATTGACTAGATTTGTTAAAAATGCAAGCACTATGACACAAGAAGAATTACTGCCGTTAATCCTTACAAAAGACAACAGGGCTTTCGGGCATGTGTATGACATGTATTCGAAAAGCCTTTTTGCCGTGATTACCAATCTGGTGAAAGACCGCGAAGAAGCCGAAGATGTACTCCAGGAGGTATTCGTGAAAATCTGGAAAAATGTCGATTCCTACAATGAAAGCAAAGGGCGTTTCTATACCTGGATATTGAATATTGCGCGCAATACCGCTATCGACAAGCTGCGCTCCAAAGGATATAACAACAGTAAAAAAAACCTGTCCTCGGATAATTTCGTACATCTGCTAGACGACAGCAATAAACTGACCCATAAGATTGACACCATCGGGATCCGGGAATTCGTAAACAAGCTGAAACCCAAATGCATCCAGATTATTGACCTCTTATTCTTTAAAGGATATACCCAACAGGAAGCTTCGGATGAATTGGAGATTCCGCTGGGAACCGTCAAAACGCAAAACAGGAATTGTATTAACGATCTCAGAAAATTTTTACAGGTATAATGGATACAAAAGAATATATCGACTCAGGCATCTTAGAGCTTTACGTTTACGGACTCTTAGACGACAATGAAAACATCGAGGTCAATAATATGGCGAAATCGAACAGTGAAATCAACGATGAGATTCTTTCGATAGAAAAATCAATCGTAAATCTGTCAACCAGCTTCTCGCCTTTCCTCTCTTCGGAGAATTTTGCGAAAATCCGGGAAAAACTCGAAATCAAGCATGGCGTGGTCCAAATGCAAACGCGAACGTACTACCCGATGTATATCGGATGGGCCGCCGCGGTGCTGTTCCTGCTTGCTATCGGTTATCAATACACGCAGCTTGATGCTTCCAGAAAGCAGGTCGCTGCTGCGGAAATTGAAAAAACCAAAGTCCAGGAAGCGCTCGTCACTGCCGAAATCAAAAACAAACAAACTGAAGATGCCCTGGCGATTGTACGCGATAAGAACAGTGCCGTTGTGAATCTTGGCGGACAGGCCGTTTCGCCCGAATCATTCGCCAAAGTCTATTACAACAAAGCTACGCAGGTCGTTTATGTGGATGCCAAAGGATTGCCGGAGCCGCCCGAAGGAAAAGTCTACCAGGTGTGGGCTTTGAAATTGAACCCGCTGACGCCGACAAGCATCGGATTGCTCGAAAATTTCACCGCCGACAACCAGCGTATTTTTGCAGTGGACAAAGCGGCCGGAGCGGAAGGCTTCGGGATTACGCTCGAGCCTGCAGGTGGAAGTGCTTCACCTACAATGGCGCAACTCTATACTTTAGGAAAAGTCTAATAACCCGGTTTTTATAAATGAAA
>DATHGE010000332.1:0-2374 GCA_035317805.1 Flavobacterium sp.
ATGCAGCCGCTGATGATGCGTTCGCTCTATAATGTCGGCGGGGCTCAATTTGTTTTCCCTGAAGCGGCAATTACCGGAGTCAAAGGCTACAAATCGGATAAAGACCTCAAGTTAAAGAACCACGAAGATGCGATTGTGCTGACCGTGAAATCGCAAGGACAGGAGCGTGAGATTACGCTCAAAGGCGGAAAAGGCAAGCAGGGCGAACCGCAGAATTTCAAAATAGGCAAGCTCGATTTTACATTAATGTTCGGAAGCAAGGTATACATGCTGCCGTTCCAGATCAGGCTCAACGATTTCATCGCGACCAAATATCCGGGAACCGAAAAAAGCTATGCGGCTTTTGAAAGCAAAGTAACGGTAATGGGTTCCGATAAGAAATTCGACGCCCGGATTTACATGAACCACGTGCTCGACCATAAAGGTTTCCGTTTCTTCCAGGCTTCGTTCGACCCGGATGAAAAAGGCACAGTACTTTCGGTAAACCACGATTTCTGGGGAACTACAATCACTTATATCGGTTATTTTATGCTGTTTTTCGGATTGATGTCGATTATGTTTACGAAGCATTCGCGATTCGCCGATATCAAACGCAAACTCGAAGTCGTTAAGGACAAAAAGGCAAAACTCATTACGGTAATGCTGTTGTTTCTAAGCGTCGGCGGATTTTCGCAAACCGGGCCGCAGCACACGCTCAAGCTAAAGGAAATCGACTCACTGCTCAATAAGTACAAGGTTACCGAAGCGCATGCGGCAAAGTTCGGGCGACTCATTATCCAGGATGAAGGCGGCAGGATGAAGCCCGTGAATACCTTTTCGTCAGAATTGCTTCGGAAAGTGAGCAAGAGCGATGTGTATAAGGATATGAATTCCGACCAGGTTTTCCTTTCGATGACGCAATTTCCGTTGGCATGGTTTGAAGTGCCGCTGATTTACATCAAGACCGGGAACGACAGCATCCGCAAAATTATCGGGATCGCCAGCGATGAGAAATATGCGCCATTGAGAAATTTCTTTGACAAGAAAGGCAATTATAAATTGGAGCCTTATCTTGAGAAAGCGTTTTCCGATGCGGTCCCGGACCAGTTTGAGAAAGATTTTATTGAAGCCGACAAGAAAGTGAACTTATTGAATTCGGCCCTAAGCGGCGGCATCCTGCGGGTTTTCCCGATTCCGGCCGACCCGAACAACAAATGGGTTTCGTATATGGAACTGAACCATGCGCGGATGAAAGGGCTCGATTCGACTTTCACCAAACAGATCCTGCCGATTTACCTGCAGTCGCTGACCAATGCGGCAGAGAAAAATAATTATAAGGAATCCGATTTTTACTTAAGCGGCATCAGCAAATTCCAGCACAAATACGGCAAAAAAGTGATGCCGAGCGAAGACCGGATCAGTTCGGAAATTACCTATAACAAATACGATATCTTTAAGAAACTGTATTATCTGTACATGCTTTCGGGCGTATTGATGCTGTTGTTTACGATCATCAATATTTTCTTCGAAAAGCGCGCGATGCGTATTGTCATCAACGGTTTCCATATTTTAATCGGAATCTTATTTGCATTGCATACTGCTGGATTGGTAGCGCGTTGGTACATTTCAGGCCATGCGCCCTGGAGCGACGCCTACGAATCGATGATTTATGTGGCCTGGGCGACGATGTTCTTTACTTTGGCATTCGACCGCAAATCAAAACTGACCGTTGCCTCAGGGACTTTCGTCGCTTCGATGATCCTGATGATTGCACACTGGAACTGGATGGATCCGTCGATCGCGAACCTGCAGCCGGTGCTCAATTCGTATTGGCTGATAATCCACGTGGCCGTGATTGTTGCGAGTTACGGACCGTTTACGCTCGGAATGGTGCTTGGCGTGGTTGCGCTGATCCTGATGCTGTTCGCCAACGAAAAGAACAAGGAAAAGATGAACCTCAATATCAAGGAAATCACTTATATCAATGAATTGGCGCTCACGATTGGCCTGATCATGCTCACGATCGGGAATTTTCTCGGCGGGCAATGGGCCAATGAGAGTTGGGGAAGATACTGGGGCTGGGACCCGAAAGAAACCTGGGCGCTGATCAGCATTATGATTTATGCGTTTGTGATCCATGCGCGTTTCGTCCCGGCTTTGCGCGGCAAATGGATCTATAACCTCATGAGCGTGTTGGCGTTCTATTCGATCATGATGACGTATTTCGGCGTAAACTTTTACCTCACCGGACTGCATTCCTACGCGAGCGGCGATAAAGTCGTGACACCCGTGGAAGCTTATTATTCTTTGGCGATGCTGACGGTACTTGCAGGATTTTCGTATTGGAGGTATAAGAAAGTATTCAAATCGTAATTACCATTATTAATTCAATAGA
>DATHGE010000333.1:0-7367 GCA_035317805.1 Flavobacterium sp.
ATCAAAGAAAAATTAACTGAAAAATTCAAATATTATGACCGCGACTAACTTTAAAGATTTATGGCAAAGCCAAAATGCGGTTGAAACGAATCCGCAACAAATCATTGCAAAAGCGAAAAAATTACAGGCAATTACGCGAAGGAAGATTATAGCAGTGAATATCGTATTGTTCCTGACAATGGTCTTCATTATTGGCATCGTATTCTATTACCAACCCAAAATGCTGCTTACAAAAATCGGCACCCTGCTTGTCGTGATTGGTATTGTCATGCATATCATCGCCACGGCGAAATTGATTCCGCTGACCCGGAAAAGCGATGCTGCCACCAATAATGCCGATTACCTGAAACAGATGCTGCTGATTAAGAAAAAGCAGGCGTTCCTGAACACCACAATCATGAACCTGTATTTCCTGCTGCTTTGTGTAGGGGTTTTCATGTACATGTTTGAATATGCCCTGCGGATGACCTTAAGCTGGGCGATTTTTTATTATGCCATCACGGCGTTTTGGTTTGCCTTCAGTTGGTTTTATCTCAGCAAAAGGACTATCCGGAAACAGCAGCGGCAAATCAACGCTGTCATTGAAAACCTTGAAGAAATCAGTACCCAATTCGACGACGAAAAGTAAAAGTGTAACATTTTTGAAATGCCCGTATCCAAAGGCAAATTAAAAAAACATCACATGAAAAAATTAATCCTTTTATTTGTTCTCATGCTTTCTGCAAGTGCCATCCAGGCGCAGGAATTATATGTCAAAACTTTCGGAAACGCTACGGCGAAACCGATACTATTCCTTCATGGCGGCCCGGGTTACAATGCTGCAGGCTTTGAAGTTTCAGCGGCGCAGCAATTGGCCGACCAGGGATTTTTCGTCATCGTTTATGACCGTCGCGGCGAAGGACGCTCTGTCGATGCCAATGCGAAATTCGATTTTACACAGACATTTGACGACATCAACGGCCTTCTGAAAAAATACAATATTTCTAAAGCAACCCTTATGGGAC
This sequence comes from Flavobacterium sp., assembly GCA_035317805.1. Lineage (GTDB taxonomy): Bacteria > Bacteroidota > Bacteroidia > Flavobacteriales > Flavobacteriaceae > Flavobacterium. The sequence continues at coordinate 1,005 of DATHGE010000333.1, forward strand.
ATAGCTTTGGCGGAATTATCGCAACTTTGTATGCCGAAAAATATCCCGAAAAGGTGAACGCCATAATTTTGGTCAGCGCGCCGGTTGCCTTACAGGAATCGTTCAAAACCATCCAGAATTCGGCAAGGAAAATATACACGGAGAAAGACGATAAGGAAAGCCTGAAGTATCTCGATATGCTCGGAAAAATGGATCCTTCAAGTATGGAATATGCTTCCTATACTTTTATGCATGCCATGCAGAACGGCTTTTATTCGCCAAAGAAACCCACAGCCGAAGCGGGCGCGATCTACAAATCGATTGCAGCCGATCCTGATTTCAAATACATGAAGGAAATGACGCGCGAGGCGCCGATGGGATTTTGGAAAAACGAAAATTACACCACGATCGACCTTACCAAAAATCTGGAAAATCTTGTGGCTAAAAAAGTGAAAATATTTGGGATTTATGGTAAGGAAGACGGACTTTATTCTGCCGCACAAATTTCGCAGCTCGAAAAAATTATAGGGAAAGACAACCTGCATTATTTCGAAAACGCTTCCCACAATGTGTTTATAGACCAACAGCAATTGTTCCTTCAGGCGGTAAAATCAGACCTGAAATAAGTTGGCCGTAACTTAACCATAAGTTAATTGAACTGCCAAATCCTAAGATTATCTTTGAAACAGTCATCAATGTTTCAATTTTGTTTAAGTTAAGAAAGGTTTGCCGGAAACGGCAGGCCTTTTTTAATGAAGAGAATTTCCCGTAATCTAATAGAAAAACAGGATTCAACACAAAAACAAAAAAGCTCCGGATTTCTCCGAAGCTTTTATAATCAGGGTGAATGACCGGGTTCGAACCGGCGACCCTCGGCACCACAATTCGGAGGTGCTTCGCAAACCCTTATAAATCCTGTACCACCAGCGGTTTATAATAAGCCAAAAAAAGTAAATCGTATGCGGTATAGTATTGTTATTTATTTCAATGTTTCGTTGCAACGACTTGTTGCTAATAAAAATCTGAAAAGCTTTCTGTAAACGAAATACTATTGATAATTTGAATACTTAAAATAGGTTCAATCCCCTTATTTGAACGGAAATCCATTGAATTGGTATATGTTTTTCCATGCTTAATAACATAAATATTTTCATTATTATCTGTTCTCAAGCGTATACGATCACCAATTAAAAACGCATATTGATCGCTAATAAAACTCATGGCATTAGAATTTTCAATTGAGATAGTAGCAAAATTTACAACGTTTTTTTCCTTTTCACCAGCAAGTTTCTCCATGTTGGTCGGTTGTTGGACTATAGATTTGTAGTAAATATCGTGATCGGTGACATTTCTAAATTCAAATTCCACAATCCAGGTATCTTTTTTTTCAGTTGATTTTGTAATTGTAGACTTTGAGAATATCTCAACTCCATTTATTTTCTTCAGCACTTCAAATTCTTTCGCTTGTGAAAACATAGAAAAGCTTATTAACAGTAATAAATACTTCATAATATAATTGTTTAAATTAACTTCTTAATTAATCTGGAACCGTTGCAACGATCATTGCAACGATGTAAAAATATACATTTTTAAATAACATCAAAATCATTGACAACAATTACGTCGATGAAATTTCGATATATCTTCCAGGTAATTAAGAAGCGGCTGCTTTTCCCGGTCTATCTCGAAGTTGTCTTTCTAATTCTTCAATGCGTTTTTTATAACTAACAATCAAATCTCTTTGCGTTGTAAGCAATTCTTGATCTCCTGAATCACGAACAAAACGTAAAGCATCTTCATTTTGGTACTTAACTCCCTTTTCTGTTTTTAGTAAATCGAAAAAAGAAACATCTAAAACATCTGCTATTAATTGCAGTTTTTTTATAGTAATATCTGAATTTGGCTTTTCATAATCAATAATAGCGCGTACAGAAAGCCCCGTTTTCTCAGCCAAGGTCTCTTGGCTAAGTTTTTTTAACTTTCTTATTTCCTTGATTTTCAAGTACATAAATAATATTTAAAATAAATATGCAAATTTTTGCAGTTATTATTTGTTTACATGCAATTATTTGCAGTTATTTGTGCCGTTATCAAAACATGAATTCGTTGTGATTCAGCCGTGAAAACATAACCACTAATATATAAAACGGTTCGTTGCAACGGCAAAATATTTTCATTTTAATGCAGAAAGGAATTTTCAAAGTTTATGCCCCGATCGTGAGCAAATTGTAAATCCAATCAAAACCAATCTTATGGCATTAATGGCAATGCAAGTTGATGAGTTTAAAACGATGCTGCGTGATATCATACAGACAGAAATAACTATCATCATTCGAAACATAATGAAAAACCCGCACAGCGAAATCCTTTTGAGGAAAGAAGCTGCGGCCTATTTAAAATGTGATTTGTCCACCCTTTGGGAATGGACAAAAGCCGGGAAGCTTACCGCCTACGGCATCGGGTCCCGGAGAGTATATTATTTGAGAAGTGAAATACCGGCAATTTTAATCCGTAAAAACTAGATTATGGTACACCAGGAAAACGAAATTATGAATGTGATCCGCGGGTCATTTTCAGAACAGGAAGTCAGGAAATGCAAGAAGGCAATCGCCACTATCGCCCCAGAGTATTCTTTTAAAGAACTCAAGAGGTTCAGGAGGGAGATTAAGGCCCAAAGGGAGATTTTCAAAATCCTGCGGAATGAACTGCCGCACGAAAAATACCCGCCTTTCGCCCTTGAAAACCACATCCAGGAGGCGAAATCGGAAATCATGCTGAAGGCTATCCAAAAGCATCTGTTCCTTTTCGGTTTCAATTATCCGCATGAGATCAGGATGCTGTGTTGGAAGAAGATACTCAATAAACAAGCACAATTGGTTAACCAAAAAAACGAGGACCATGATTAAACCGGAAGACAAAGAAATCATCATTGCAGTAATCGGGACCCAATATTCGCCCGAGCTTGCCAATCACCTGAAAAAGAAAAAGATCAGGAACGCCAAGGGAAAATTCTTTTCCCAGGAATCTGTGCGCCGCTTTGTTTGCGGTTATGACGAGAACGACGCCGTAGAAGATGCGATCATCGACTATGTGGTGGCCAAGAAAGTTTCCAAAAACGAAGCGCAGGAAAAACGTAGCGAAAAACTCCGGGCGTAATGGCACTGTGCGCAACAACTATTTACAACCTCGCTGTCGAGTCACTTCCGGAAACGGAGTTGCAACAGCTCGTTGCAATGCTTGACGCGCACCGGTTACCCGTAAAGAAAGCCAAAAGAAAGTCCGCCGTTTGGAATACGGCGCAATGTCGCGCGATCATATTGCCGATGTTGCTCAAACGGCCCAAACAAGTATTGCAAACTCAACTATAACAATACCACCAGCAGTTTAGCCTGCCAAACTCCGTGAACTGGGAATGACACGAGCGTTGTTCCCGGTGTAGCGGTTACCTCTGCCCTATGGAAAAAGAAACCATCAAAGTCCGCTTCAATAAAAAAGAGATCAGAAAGAAGATCAAATGTACCGAAGGCGAATTTCAGCAAAGCCCGGTTATTCTCCTGGATATTCCGCTGAACCACGTCATCAAGCTTTGTTTTAAGTTCAGGATCCGCATGGATAACATTCTGGCCGAATTCGTTGTCCTTTCAATTGAAGGCCACGAGCCCCCGAAGCCCGGGGAACGCTTCCACAGGTACTTTTTAAGGGTTTCACGAAAATTGACGCCCATATGAATATCGATCCTGACGAAAGGCGCACCATAACCGCTGCGGATTATCATATTGCCTTTGAATCACTCGACGATATTTACAGGTCCTACGGTTTCAATCACGGCGCTGACACAGAAGAAAAATATATGTTGCAACAGACGTTGCAGCTCCTAAGAAAGAAAAGATTACAAGCATTAGCAGATGAAGCATAGAACAGGAACCAAAGTTAAAAACCCATCATCGAATCCTAATGAATAAAACACCACTGGCCCCAGAAGTACTACACCTGGCATCCAATCTTTTTGGCCTTGAATCTCGAAAGCAGACCAGCCCCGAAAAGACCGTTGCAACGGCAGCCCCCGAAACGATTATGGCGGTTTATCCCGCGATCATCGAGGAAGCATTCGCCAAAACGATGGACAATTACCGGAAGCACGCCGCACTGAAAAACTTCATGTGTATTGAGGAAAACGACCGCATTGCCGAGCATAACAAGATTGTCCGGAAATATCGCAAGGAAAACAAGGAAATGCTCGCAACGGTTCAGATCGACAGTCATTTCATCAACGACAAACAGAACAAGGCGCTAAACCCAACCGAATACAACCTTAAGGCGGAAGAGTTTTGCAAAAAATACGGGATGATCGTCCAGAAGCGAAAGCTCATAACGTTAAAGTATAGCACCGAGCTCGTCGTACAGAATCTGCTCTGCCTCTATAACCAGCAGCTTTCCATAAAAAACAATCGCTTTATCAGTTGCGGCATCACGCACAAGACACCGCTGGAAGAGTTTAAGCTTAACTCGTGGAAAGTCACCCAGCTAAAACGAAACGGCATCAAAAGCCTCAACGTTTGCCCGAAAACTGTCCGGAACCATATCGCAAGGCTGCGCGAATTCGAGGTATTGACAGACTATCATTTCGCGGGCCGCAACAGGGCAATTGAGGTGCGTTTTAACCCCGAAATCCTCGTCGTGAAGGACATCTACAACTCCAAATTGACACGCCTTGAAAATCAGCGAGTTACCCCAGAGAAAGGGAAAATAGTTCCTGATGATAATGTGAAGCTTACTGGAACTTCTATAAATGAATTAAAAAGGAATGGGAAAGTGAACTATTCCCAAGATGATAAGGAATTCGCTCCGCTCATGCCTTTTAATTTGTCTTTTACCAGAACACCAACCAACAGTGCGGAAAATATTTCGCCGGGCCGCGAAAAAATTGTTAAAGTTGCGGACGATTTGCTGCAAACGATCATCCATGACCAGGAACTCGCCGAAAATCTGGCAACGTGCCAATACAACAACTATTGCCCTATCGATATCCGCCTTTTATATTCCCAGGCGAACGCCGGCTTTATCACCCGGGAAGAATTCTTCGACATTGCAATGGTAGATTTTTTCAAGACGCTGCAAAAAAACATCTACCGGAAAGGCAACGTCTATGTCGGATCGTGGAAAATTGCAATTAACCTCTTCCGCAAACAGCGCTGGAGACGATGGGACCACGAGATTAACAGGCAGGATGTTATTGCCGAACAGATTTTAATCCTGCGTTGGCGCGTCCAGTGGGCCCGAAAATGGTTCGTAAAAAATCACATGGTCAATCCCCTGTTCCCGCATCACTACCTCGATGTGACCCGTAAAACGGCCAAATCTGTAGGCTTTGAATACACCCGAGAAAAGTGGAAAGAACACGTTGACGGCCTTGCCGCGTATGATGCGAAGGTTAAGAAACAGGAAATCGATGCCGGCCACCGGAAAACCGCAGCGAGCTGTGCCAGGAAACTGGAAGCTAAGCTCAACGCTTTTTTCAAGGACAAGCTCACGCTCACGCAGCTCTTCGACTATGTCAAGAACAATTTGCCCCCGGAATATTCCGAACGTTTGCCGGACATGATTGAAAAGAAATTTTTAAAAATCAACGAGAAAGTGGTGTACCAGACCGATGTAGCCAATTATCGCCTAGATGAATTTTAGCAATGGAACCAATATTCGACAAGAAAAAGTCAAAAATCAAGATGGTTGCCCTGACCAAAGGCAAGCACGAAAACATAACCTGGCATTCCATCATTTCGAAGGACCGCCAGCGGTCCGAAAAGATATGTGAGCGGATGCTGCGGAATTTCGGGAAGTACCTGGAGAAAAACCCTGGAATAAAGGGCACCATCAATGTCATTCATTTTTATGAGAACGAAGTCCTAATCGCAACATCGAAATGAGAAAAATCACCATCAAAAAAGTAAAGCTGAAAGAATGCGAGATTCTGCAAAAGGAGCTCAACACTTTCATCGTGAACAAAAGCAGCGGCCTGCTCGCTGTGCGCCATACAAACCAGTGGTACACAGATTTACTGCTGATGGATATCGCTCAGAAGATTTACTATTCCTTTCGTTCACGAATCGAAAACGCGACCCAGTTCTCCACGCTCAGCTTTGCGGCCAACGAGGCCATAACGTTGATCCAGGTAATTCTTTCGGCAAACCATCACCGGGAATCGGAAGAGTCGTTTGTCCTGGATAAATTTAAAAACATTCTGCACGAATCGCTAATTAATTTATAATCAAAATTATGCAACACGAAATCCCTTTTGAAATTGAAGAACCGGACTGGTCTCAAATCGAAACCCCGTTTTGGGAGGAACCGTCGCAGTCAGAAACGACTATAGATGATCAAGAATAT
>DATHGE010000334.1:0-2340 GCA_035317805.1 Flavobacterium sp.
CCGGACTCCGGTCGTAAATGTGAACGGTATGTCCCGCTTTCTTAAGGTAAATGCCCAGCAGCGAACCGACCAATCCGGAACCTACAACGGCAATTTTGAGCGATTTCTGCATCAGGAAACTTCTAAATATAAGGCCGTAAATTTAAGTAATATAATATAGAATCGGTCAAAATTGTGATTTTTTTGTGGCGTGTCCTTCGTGCCTCAGGTCGCGCTAGCCGCTTCCATCGCTCACGCGGGAATCCGTTCCCAAAGAAAAAGGCGAACACCCGCTCGCCTTATCTTTCTATTTTCTGTTGAAACTGATCTTCTGTCCCACTGCCAGTCCGTTGTTCTTCGCGAGTACGCCGCACATATGGTAGAGCATCCGCGCGCCTACGTTTCCGTCCCAGTCGTCATTTCCGGGGGCGACTTCCACAAGATCAAATCCAATAATTTCTTTTCCGCTGTTTCCCAGTTTGCTTAACAAATACGTCGCCTGCTCGAATGAGAATCCGCCCGGCACCGGCGTTCCCGTATTCGGACAATACCATGAATACATTCCGTCGATATCAAAACTGATGGTGACTTTCTGCGGCAGTGCGGCGATGATGTTTTCGCATTGCTGCTCCCAGGTCATCCCACTATACGTTTCGGCCTTTAAATCCATATCCGTGTGTACCACGACGCGGTCATTCAATGCCACTTCCACTTCCTGCTGGCAGAAATCGCGGATTCCGACCTGCACGATTTTCGAAACCTGCGGGATTTTCAACGCATTGTACATGATCGAGGCATGTGAATATTCAAAGCCTTCATAAGCGATCCGCAAATCCATGTGCGCATCAAGATGCAAAATCCCGAAATTGTCGTGCTGCGTCGCCAAAGCCTCGTAATAACCCAGCGGCGTAGAATGGTCGCCACCCAAAAGCGCGACTTTCTTCCCTTGGTTCATCCAGAACAAAACGCGGTCCCTGACCTCATTTTTCAATGCATCGCAGACTTCATTAATCTCATCCAGATCCGATTGCAAACCATTATTATCGGCAATCACCTCGCCGTTTTCAAGCGCTTCGATGACCGGTTGTGCGAGTTCTTTATATCTGGCGCTGTCTTCACCCCATTTCGCGGTTTGCTCATTGAGATCGAGATAAATGCCGAGTTTCCACAATTCAGGGAATTCCTGGTGGTGCAGGTCGACCTGGAACGACGCATCGAGAATCGCTTCCGGCCCTTCAGAAGCACCGGCGCCATAACTCACGGTCACTTCCCACGGAACGGGAACAATGACAATCTCGCTTTCGTCGGCGGTAAAAGGCAGGCCGAAAATACTCTGGTCGGCGAGTCCGGGTTGTGAAGGATCAAAGCCGTTTATTTTTTCTTCTTTCGTCATGGCTGTTTTATTGTTTCCGAAAACAATCGGAAATTTTACTTTATAAGGCTGCAAAATTAATAAAAATGGAAGCGCAATTTTGATATTTTGGCAAAAGCTTTAGAGTTGTGAATTCGTATCTGAAAAAAGTTTACATTTATGATCGTTAAAAAATAATATATAACCTAACTACCAACTACATGAAAAAAAAATTACTCCTATTATCCGCATTTGCATTTTGTTCGATCGCTGAAGCGCAGGAATACACGCCGCTTCAGGTAAGCTCCGGCTACTCTGCCGATGTTATCGCGAATGGCGTCGGCCCGGCGCTTCTTTCCACAACCGATGCCGTCGATAATGCGAATTTTGCGTTTATGAGCACCAATTATGCCTCGGTTGCAGGAAACATTACACCTGATTATGCCTTGCCGGTTTCGGGTTTGCTGACGAGTTCCGCGACATCGGGACTTACGTTCCAAATGGCGCCTTTCAGCGGTGAAAATTCTTTAAGATTACAGGAAACCGGAGACTCCGGGACGCTGAACTTTTCCAATGCCGTTACGGCGACCTCGATTTATCTACTGGCCACTTCGGGCAGCGGTATTTCTACTTTGGGCGGGACGATCCATTTTTCGGATAACACTACACAGGATATTGGCCCGGCTACCATTCCGGATTGGTTTTTCAGCAATGCGCTGCCAATCGTAATACAAGGTTTTGGACGCGTGGGCCGTTTGGACGATGTGATGGAAAATCCGCTTACCGACCCAAGGCTTTACCAATACGAAATCCAGATCGCGGCTGCCAACCAGACCAAAACGATCACGAGTATCGATTTCAGCAAAACTTCCGCAGCGGAAGGCGTGATCAACATTATGGGTGTGAGTGCCAAATTACTGGGCACCTGCCCGGCTCCGACAGCAATTGTTCTTACGGCACTTACGGAAACTACGGTAACCGTAACATGGACTGCACCGGTAATTATCCCG
>DATHGE010000335.1:0-2176 GCA_035317805.1 Flavobacterium sp.
CGTAGGGTCGGCAAAGATAATCACTTCTTTTATTTCTGGCAACACTTATCCGAAAGTTTTTCAACCTTTTTTTAAGCCTCCCCTTCCAGTAAATCAGCAGAACGTCTCCCCCAATGCGGCTGCAAAAGTAGCATACATTTCCGCTTTCGCAAACTTTTTTCGCACTTAATTTTATAATGTTTTCTTAACGCACCGTAAGTCGCTGGGTTGTAGTTTTTTGCAGGGAGAAGTTTTTTTTCGGGTCTTTTGCGTTTGGGCCCAAGGTTGCTTCGCCCGCACTCGAAATGACGGTTATCCTATTTATGATATTCGTGGTGCGCGTAAGGGATTGAAGCGGAAATCCTTTGCGGGATTGCTGCAGCGAAGCGCAGGCGGCCTGCAAAGATTGCAGCGAAAAGCCCGGCCCGGAGGGAAACGCCCATAAAAAATCAATCGAAACGGATCGCTTTTACCGGGGAAATTTTTGTGATGATATAAGAAGGGATCAATAAAACCAACAGGCAAATGAGGATGGTCCCGATGTTTAAGGCCAGAATATACATCCAGTTCAGGTAAACCGGCGCTTCGTTGACATAGTAGTTTTCAGGGTTGAGTTGGATGATTCCGAAATACTGCTGACTCAAAACAAGCCCAATTCCGATAAGATTGCCCCAGAACAAGCCGCGCAGGATCAGGTAAAAGGCATTGTAAAGGAATACTTTGCGAACCATCCAGTTGTTGGCGCCGAGCGCTTTGAGGATTCCGATCATCTGCGTGCGCTCGAGGATGAGCACCAGTAAAGCGACGACCATGTTGATGGTGGCGACGGCAATCATCACAATTAAGATGACGATGATGTTGAAATCGAAAAGCTGCAGCCACTCAAAGATGTAATAATATTTCTCGACGATGGTCTGCGTATCGAGCAGCGAGCCAGTTTGCTGGTAGACTTCCTCGCCTTTTGCGCTGATCTGGCTGAAATCGGTTACAAAGACTTCAAACGCGCCCACTTCGTCGGGTTTCCATTTATTGATGCGCTGCAAATGGCGGATGTCTCCTATTATATAGGCCGCGTCGAATTCCTGGAAACCTGAGTTGTAAATCCCCGAAATGGTAAAGACACGCAGGTTCGGCAGCTTATTGTTCTCCTCTTTCATAAAGAACGTATTGAAGCGGTCGCCGACTTTGAGGTTGAGCCTGTCGGCAAGGTATTTCGAAATCAGCACCTGCGAATTGATATTCCCGGATAAATCGGGCAATTTTCCCGCAATGACATACTCCTTTATATTGTCCCATTGGTAATCTTTGCCGACGCCTTTGAAGATGATGCCCTCGAAAGCATTTTCGGTACGGATGATTCCGGCTTTGCTCGCGACGGCCTGGATGTGGCTGATGCCTTCCACGGAAGTGAACTTGGGATAAAAATTCTGGCGGATTGAAATCGGCGTGACACTGACCTGCGACTGGTTGTCGTCGTAATTCGTAATGATAATATGCCCGTTGAATGCCGAAACTTTCTGCCTGATTTTCTGCTGCAAGCCAATTCCCGTCGCCACGGAAACGATCATCATCACCATCCCGATGGCAATTGCAGCAATGGCGATTTTTATAATTGGCGCAGAAATACTACTTTTACGGCCTTTAGCAGTAATGAGTCTTTTGGCTATAAAATATTCTAAATTCAATTTGGACAAGTCTGTGGATTCGGTTCAAAAATACGGCTTTAGATGCGAATTTTACCGAAATGCCCTGTTTAATTATTTACAGAAATACGATTTATGATTTCCAATATCATTTCAAATAAGATTCGTTCCTTGTTTAAAAAGCCGGTGCTCCTTGTGCTTGCAGCGATTTCATTTTTAGCCGTTTCGTGTAAGACACCTGCGCCGGTCAATTATTCGGTTCCCGCGCAGACAATGGTGAAGAGCAAGATCAAGTCGACCAAATTCATGACCGGCGCCGATAATATGTCGAGTTACTTCGCCTTGCTTAAAAATAAGAAGGTCGGCATTCTCACCAACCAGACCGGACTCGTCACTTACGACGCGCATTACTCCATTACCGATTCTGTCGCAGGTTCGCACAAGGAAGGCGACAAAAGCGTCACGATGCACGTGGTGGATTTTATCGTACAAAACACCAAAATCGATTTGGTCAAAATATACGCGCCCGAGCATGGTTTTCGCGGAACCGCAGA
>DATHGE010000336.1:0-4331 GCA_035317805.1 Flavobacterium sp.
TCCTGATTATAGAACACAACATGGATGTGATCAAACTCGCAGATTACATCATTGATATCGGGCCGGAAGGCGGAAAAGGCGGCGGCGAGGTCGTAGCCAAAGGAACGCCCGAAGAAGTCGCGAAAAGTAAGAAAAGCCATACAGCGCATTTTCTGCGTTCGGAATTAAAAATCAAGTAACTAAGGTTTTTTTCTGGCATTGCTGTGTAATTTTTGATATATTTATCAGAACCAAAACACACAACATGAAAAAAACTTTACTTCTTGCATTTACCGCACTCACAACTGCAACTTTTTATGCACAAGCGCCAGAAATCCAATGGCAGAAATGCTTTGGCGGCACCGACTCCGATTATGCCGCCTGCGTCAAACAAACTGCTGAAGGTGGTTATATCACGGCAGGCTATACACGCTCTGTCGATGGAGATATTACCGCAAACCATGGACAGGACGATATACTCGTCGTTAAATTGAACGCTTCAGGGACCGCCGAATGGAAAAAGACTTTCGGAGGCAGCAGTACCGAACAGCCAAGCGGCATCCAGCAAACCACCGACGGCGGATATATTATTTCCGGAATGACCTATTCAGTCAATGGCGATATTACTTCCAATCATGGGAACAGGGATTTTTGGGTTTTGAAACTCAGCGCTGACGGAACCCTGGAATGGCAGAAAACGTATGGCGGCAATAACAACGAAAATTCCAACACCATTGCAAAAACTGCCGACGGCGGTTATATAATCGCGGGCTCCAGCGCATCATCTAACGGTGATGTTACCAATGGTCATGGTTCCGACGATGCCTGGATTGTAAAGCTCAATTCGGCCGGAACGATCCAATGGCAAAAAACTTACGGTGGCACAGGAACCGATTCTGCGACTTCTGTAACACAGACAGCCGATGGCAGCTATATTTTTTGCGGAACAACCAATTCCACCAACGGCGATGTTTCCGGACTGCATGGAACTTTAGATTATTGGGTGGTGAAATTAAATACTGCAGGAACCATTACGTGGCAGAAAACCTTTGGCGGATCCAATGCTGATGAAGCAAAATCAGTAATCCAGACTTCCGACGGCGGCTACATTGTTGCCGGATCCACGGGTTCCAGCGATGGCAACGTGACCGGTTTCCATACAGGCACCGCTTCGGATGAATGGCTGGTGAAAATTAGTGCGACAGGAACCATCGAATGGCAAAAAACTTACGGTGGCACTCTGGAAGATGTTGCCTATGCCGTGCGTCAGCTTCCTGATAACGGCTATGTTGTTCTGGGCTATACGCAATCGCAGGATTGGGATGTCGATTTTAACCATGCGATGACGGTGCCTACACTCGATATCTGGATGGTGCGGCTGGACGCCAGCGGTGTGATCCAATGGCAGAAATCGCTGGGCAATTATGGCTATGACGATTCGAAAGACTTCGACCTGACCAATGACGGCGGATTTATCGTTGCCGGAAACAGCAGCCTGAATGGCGGCGATGTTTCGGGCTACCACGGCGGAAATACGGATTTGTGGATTGTAAAACTGGCGGCCGATCCTTTGGCTACGCAATCATTTTCAGATAAAGGCGTTTCGGTTTATCCGAATCCTGTGGAAAGTACTTTAAATATTCAGGTGCCGAACACAACTACGGCAAATATTGCAATCTATGACAGCCGCGGCGTGATGGTTAAATCTTATCTTTCGGATGAAAAAAGCATTGATGTTTCAGATCTGGCTTCGGGAACGTACATCCTGAAATATACCGATCCCGAAAACGGGACACTCGTACAAAAATTTGTAAAGAAATAAAACTTATCCTTTTGGACAAACAGGATTCCAATGCTGGCGACGGCATTGGAATTTTTTTTTGAAAATTAAAACCTTAAAATCCCGAACCTGTTGTGCCATTTTTGAAAAAAGAATTATCTTAGCCCGCTTTGTTAATTGACAATGGATAATTGATAATTAACAATTGGCGTTGGGAGACGGAAGCCCTAGCCCTGATTGCAGCCGGTATCCTTTTTTGCTGGAGGCACGAAAGCAGAAAAGATAAAGGCGGAAAGCAGGACCCGAGCTCCTAAAGAGCGAACTGGCGAAGCAAATAGCTACAGATTGCCGCGCTGCGCTCGCAATGACAACAATGAAATTATTTTAAAACATGAGATTACAGGATTTCGATAATGACGAGGACAAAGTCATACAGGACAAATTAAAGCAGAAACCGTGGAATGAGATTCGCACCAATGACAGTTGGGCGATTTTCAAGATCATGTCGGAATTTGTGAACGGCTATGAAACGATGGGACGGATCGGGCCTTGTGTTTCGATTTTCGGATCGGCGCGCACCAAACCGGACGACCATTTTTACCTGCTTGCCGAAAAAATCGCCTTCAAGATCAGCAAAGCCGGTTATGGCGTGATTACTGGCGGCGGACCCGGAATTATGGAAGCCGGGAATAAAGGCGCGCATTTTGGCGGCGGAACATCGGTTGGACTCAACATCGAGTTGCCTTTTGAGCAGCATTTCAACCCGTATATCGATCGCGATAAAAATTTAAATTTCGATTATTTCTTTGTGCGCAAAGTCATGTTTGTCAAATATTCGCAAGGATTTGTGGTGATGCCGGGCGGTTTCGGAACCTTGGATGAAATGTTTGAGGCCATTACACTGATACAGACTAAGAAGGTGGCGAAGTTTCCGGTGATCCTTGTAGGCCGCGATTTCTGGGCCGGGCTGATGGATTGGGTCAAAACCATCCTTGTCGAAAAATATAAAAATGTGAGTCCGGAAGACCTGAACCTCATAAAAATCGTAGATACCGAAGACGAAGTGGTCGAAGTGCTGGACAAGTTCTACAAGAAGTATGATCTGAGTCCGAATTTCTAATCAAAAAGCTGTTTTAAACAGCTTTCTTTTTTTATACATTCTTAAGATTGTATTAAATTCAGGCCTTTCCATACCATAAAACCGCCGCCGCCGTTATATTTACCTTTGAAAAAGAATTAGTTGAAGTCACTTATAAAAATTGCTGTTTCCGGAATTGCCCTTCTTGCCTCCTTTGGGTTGCAGGCGCAACACCATTCGCGGCTTTCGGTTGAAGTGAAACCGGAGATCAATGCGGTTACGGTGATTCAGGAGCTGACTTTCAGCAACGACTCGGCCGATGCGATCGATAAGATTGTGCTCAACGACTGGAACAATTCCTATTCGGATAAGAATTCGCTGCTCGGCAAACGCTTTTCCGATGAATTTGTACGCAGCTTCCAGTTGGCCGACGAAAAAGAACGCGGCAATACCTCCTACCTTACCATAACGGATGAAAACGGTGCAAGCCTTACATGGAACCGGCTTCCCGAACAGATTGATTTGATTGAAGTGCAATTGCCACAAAAGCTCCTTCCCGGGGCAAAAGTCATCCTGAAAATGAGTTATGCGGTCAAGGTGCCTTCAGACCAGTTTACCAAATACGGTTACGGCGCCAAAGGTGAAATGAATCTCAAGAACTGGTTCCTGACGCCTGCGCGTTATGAGAACCACGATTTCATCCGCTACAGCAACGCCAATCTGGATGACATTGCGAATGCGATTTCTGATTATGATCTGGAAGTAAAGCTTCCCGGAAATCTGGAGGTCAGTTCGGATCTGGATGAAGTGGGAAAAGTAAAAAACGACGGGAAAACCACTTATACTTTTTCAGGAAAAAACCGGAATGATTTCAGCCTTTTCATCGATCCGAAATCTGAATTCTACAGTTACAAAAACAGTTCGGTTGAAGTGATTACAGATTTAAAGGACAATAAGTTAGACGAAATACAAAAGGCGATTATCATTGACCGGATTGTTAATTTTGTCACTGAAAATGTCGGATCTTATCCTTACCAGAAAATCAGTGTTTCGCAAGCCGATTATGAGCGGAATCCGTTTTATGGATTGAACCAATTGCCGTCTTTTATCAGTCCGTTTCAAAACGATTTCCTTTTCGAATTGAAGTTCCTAAAGACCTACACCAACAACTATCTCAAAAATACGCTTCACCTCGACGCCAGAAAGGACACCTGGATTTATGACGCCATCCAGATGTATGTCATGATGAAATATATGGAGGAAAACCAGCCCGGAAGTAAAATGATGGGCAGTTTGTCCAAATGGAAAATCCTGAAAAGCTACTACATCATCAACCTCGAGTTTAACGAGCAATATAGCTATTATTACATGCTGATGGCGCGCAAGAATCTCGACCAGCCGTTGGGTGATTCTAAGGAA
Source organism: Flavobacterium sp. (assembly GCA_035317805.1). GTDB lineage: Bacteria > Bacteroidota > Bacteroidia > Flavobacteriales > Flavobacteriaceae > Flavobacterium. The sequence continues at coordinate 4,257 of DATHGE010000336.1, forward strand.
ACGCTGATCCGGTTTAACGAAAAGATCGCTTCGAAATACCGTGCAGGACTGAGTTTGAGGTATCTTGACCATTTC
>DATHGE010000337.1:0-6173 GCA_035317805.1 Flavobacterium sp.
ATGATTTAGAGACATTCAGGCCTTATGTCTTTTAGCAAAGGCTCTAAAATTAAGGATTGATAGGATCCATTGTGCATGGATGCCCGGCCGTACCGATTTTATAGCATGTGCCATACGAGCAGCATTCACCTGTCAGGCATCCTTGGTTGGGAGCGCCTGGCACGCAACTTCTTCCGCTGCCTTTAATTGATTTTTGCTCCGCTTTGGTCAAAGCCTGGGCACCTTCAGTGTTTAAAATGTTTTTTAACATAGTAATAGAAAATTATTGGATTAATAGCCCAAGCATTTAAAGACATTTGGGTTTATGTCTATCCTTGCAAGAATATTTTTATTATTTTATATCGCAGTTAATATACCGGTTCCGGAAACCTCATCTTCCTCCTGAAAATCATTTAGGAAATATTGCAGTTCCATGATCTCATATTCCGGGGGAACGAGTCGGTCATTTATAATTTTGACAGGCGTGTAATTAAATTCATTTTGCAGGCACCAGCTGTATTGTGAAAATACCTGGTGGTTTACTTTCATATCAAACGTTTCCACTTTCCATTTTTGAAGCCATTTTTCCAACCCGATTTTCCTGATATGCCAGTCTGTAACGGCTTCTTTCAACAAGTCTTTTTCAGAAAGGTTCATGGCGAGAATGGTTTTAACTACCTCTTGGTAAGGATGGTCCTCATTGTCGGGATTGATATTAAAAAGCAATTTCAGGCTGACTTTATCGGGAAATCTGCCGATTATCTCAAAACCATCCTCAACCGCAGTATGGCAATGCCCGCAGCTTGGGCTAATAAATAATATTAATTTATTGGTTGCCATCGGATTGCCAAATTCTGGGCCTTCAAGATGTCGAAGCAAATCTGGATATTGTACTTCCTTTGAGAGGAACTCAAATAGTGGAAAAGATCTTTTAAATTTTTTTAGGTTTTGCATCTCAGCAGTATTAGACCGTTGTGTTTCGATTACCGGCTTTACCGAACTCCAGAGCAGAACGACAATTACTGACACGACGAAATACGAAAATAAACTAGGAGATGAAAATGCGCCGTCCTCCCACCAAAAAGCAATCGTCGTTGCCTGGATTACCAGTAGTGAGGAAATCACAAGGCATAAAAAGCACCACTTTCTAATGACAGCTGCTTGAATATATACCGAGTAAATAATAATAGGAAGCGAAATAAGACTCAAAATGCCGGTAAGCCGCGAAGCGCCTGTCGGATTAATCAGTATGGCAAAACTGCTGATACTAAAAAACAGCAATGGCAAATCCGCAAAACCAAACCACTTGTTGATGCTTCCCTGATTTGATCCGATGACAGTATCGCAGGACAGTTGGCCTCCCAGATTGCACATCTTAGAAATGAATTCATCTTTTATTCCTAATTTATCGCGAAAGATAAATATCCCAATGCCTAAGCCTGTCAGGGATGTCAATAATAAGGAATAAGCCAGCAGATCGTAATGTTTAAAAATGAATGAGAATGCAATAAAAACAGCGATGCACGCAACAGGTTTGAGCCACTTCTTCCCTGCCTTATGGCTTGCAGGTTCAATCTTGGCGTTTGGTTCAATGGCCAAAACAATACCATCCCATTTAGCGGCAAAATCAGCAAAAGAGAGCAATGACTTTTTTCCCTTTTCCGTCTCCACAACAATCTGTTCATTCATTTTGGAAACAAGTACCATGTCGCCATCGTAACCAGCAATAAAATGCACAGGCAAATCAATCAGGGATTCTTTTGGCAATTTCACAGCCATGTTCTCTATTGATAAAAGTTCCAGCGAATGGGTAGCTGCAAAAAGGCTCGGATAATCGGGATGCGAGGAATAAAGATTTTCGAATGAAGCAAAATAGCCTCCATATTGGCTCAACACCAAGTATTTCTGAATAATGTGCTCCATAATTTATCGAATAGATAAAACCATTCTGCAAAATGCCCGCAGTGAATGATAATTAGTGACAGTATGAAACTAATTTAATAAAATAATCTCAATTTGAGGTTAACTGTTGATAAGTTCTGACGAAACAGCACCTTTAGAAAACCATCAGTTTATACAACATCAAACAAAAACCATCGCGATAAGACCCTATTTCACAACCAGGCCCGAGTAGTTACCGCAAAAGACAGAAATTTTTTTGAATCTGAAAGCACCCTATAAAAAGTTGTAGCTTAAATTATTTTACTACTTTTGATTTTTACAAGCCACTAACAACCAATAAATTACACGCCATGCAAAACCAAAACCAAAAAAGCCTGGACGAAATCCGTCTTATGCTTTCCGAATTAAAATCCGGCAACTACACGCACCGGATTGCAATCAAAGCCGATGACGAATTCCTTACCATCGCAGTACTCCTGAACCTCATCGCCTCCCAACTGCAATTAGCAGGTCTAACTTCAGGCGTCCTCGCACAGGCCCTTGAAAATCCCGAATCACCGGCATCTACTTTAGCGGCCCGCTTACACGAATACATCCTCGACCACCTTACCGACGACTTGCCTCCTATCCGCGAAATCGCTCATTACTTCGGGACAAACGAACGCAAGGCAAAAGAGATTTTCAAGGCAGGGTACAACAAAACGATTTTTCAGGTGCACAATGAGCAGCGCCTGGCAATCGCACACGAACTATTGGTTAAGACACTCAAGCCTGTAAAAGAAATTGCAGGCATCTGCAACTTCAACTCCTCTCACGCATTCTACTCTTCCTTCAGGAGGCATTACGGTTACGCCCCTTCACAACTGCGGACAAACAAAAACTAAGCATTAGTAAATATGCCCCGGATTAGCTAATAGTTGATGCTGAAAGCTTATAAACGTGCTTTTCAAAGTACTGAATATGATTTAGTTATTATACCGTAATACAGAATTTTACATGACAAAACAAACACGTCATGAAATCAAAACTGGCTTCAGTAATAGTTCAGATCATTGCCTTGGCATTTATTCTTCTCTTTGTCTACGCAGCAGTAAGCAAGCTAACCGACTATCAAAATTTTCAGCTCCAGGTTTCCCAGTCACCATTGCTGACCGCTTTTGCCGATATCGTCGCACCCGGCATACTGATCCTCGAATTCGGAATCGCAATAATGCTTTCCATTCCCAAACTCCGCTTACGGGGGCTTTTCGCGGCATTCGCCCTGATGGTCATTTTCTCTGCCTACATTATAATTATATTAAACTACAGTACCAACATCCCGTGTTCCTGTGGCGGGATCCTGGAAAAAATGGGATGGACGGAACATTTGATTTTCAACCTCGCATTTGTCCTTTTGGGTGCAGTTGCCGTATTGCTGTCAGTCGACAGGAAGGAACATGGTAATTTCTTTGCGCCATTTTGGCTTACGGTGTCCGCGGTATCAGCCATAATTAGCATATGTATGCTATACATGCTCTCAGATGATATAATCCAACACCACAATAACTTCATCCGTCGCATCCCGCACGTCACAGTCACAAAATCCGCAACAGTAGACCTCGGGTATAAATCTTATTATTTTGCAGGCGAATACGATGGGCAAATTTATTTGGGAAACCGCTCTGCACCCGCCATCGTAACCGTTCTCGACACTTCCCTGCGCAAAAAAACGGTTTACCGGATAATACTGGAAGACACCGCCGTACAGTTCCGCGATGTCAAATTACGCGTAACTCCCCCGATGTTTTGGCTTATGGATGGAACAGTCCCGGCGATATATTCCGGAAATACCTCCGATTGGATTGCAAAACTGCGCATGAAAGGGGTTCAGCATTTTGTCGATGCTGAGCCGGTAGATTCAAATACCGTCGCGTTCCGTGCCCTGACCAAAGCCTACGGAAACCTGTTAGGGACATTTGACCTCAACGGAACCCCAAAGGCGATCTTCAACCACAGTCTGCTCCAGAAACAAATTGACGGCATATTCGATACCGACGGCATGCTGCTTTACAGCAAAGAACGCAGCCGCTCCCTATACCTGTACTATTACCGCAACCAGTATACCATAACCGACAGCAAGCTCAAACTCTTGTATCGTGGCAATACCATTGATACCACTTCAAAAGCCAAGATAAAAACAGCTTGGCTCGTACGCAAAAAACAGCGGAAAATGGCTGCCCCGCCCTTAACGGTAAATATCCAGAGCGCGATCCATAGAAACCTGCTGTTTATTAATTCGGCACTTCCGGGCCGTTTTGACCCACTCGTTATGTGGGAACAGGCAAGCATCATCGATGTCTATGATTTCACAAACAAGGCATACCTCATGAGTTTCTATGTCTACAAAGAAGATGATAAAGCTATGGACAGCTTCATCGTTACAGACACGCACCTCTTTGCAATCTTCGGCAGCCGCATCGTGGCACACCGCCTGTCCGTCAATCTGAAAAGTAAATACCAGGAATAAAATATGCCCATCGGCATGACAGGGGTGAGACCGAAAACCTGTAGAAAAGAGTAGGTCGGTGTTTAATTTAAATTTTTAGTATTATGAAAACATTTGTAAAAATGATTTTGCCGGTTGCCGCCTTCGCGTTGGCTTCCGCAGGTGCTGTTACTACTGGTAACAGCGGAACCAAAACCGCAGGGACTGCGGTGCAGGGTTGGAAAAGGATTGCTCCCGACAATCATTGCGAGCAGTCGATTATGTGTAACAACTTACCCGGACCGGTCTGTACTTCAGGCGGTGTCCAGCTGTATGCGAAAGTTGGGCTCGATTGCTTCCAGGTTTTGACCCACAAAGTCAACTAAAAGCACTCGTTTAGCATGGAAATGCAGGCCTCGCGGCCTGCATTTTTATTTTATTCCATCCGCAATCCATTTACTGCATGGTTTCTCTTTTAAATAATAATCAAACCAGTCCAGGATGCGAAGCGTAAGGTCTTTCTGGAACCTGGGCATCTGGGGCCCGTGCCCCTCTCCGGGATACACCAAAAGCATCGGGCGCTTGCCAAGGCGTTTTAAGGCGAGGTACAATGCAACGCTTTGTCGGTAATTGATTACCGGATCCTTGTCCCCGGTCCAAAGCAGCAAAGGCGTAATAATTTTTTCCGCATGCGAAATCGGCGAGTTACGCTCATAGCCTTGCGCGTCCTCAAATAATGATTTCCCCATGCGCCACTGCTGCCGCTCAAACCTCCAAAACTCAGCGACACCAAAAAGCCCGGCAGACAGGTAACAGGAGCGCGGATCTGAAATGCCTGCCCCCGAGATCGCGGCAGCGAAAAGATTGGTCTGCGTAAGGATGAAATTGGTCTCATACCCGCCAAAGGAATGTCCCATCAGCCCGATCTTTGCGGGATCCGCGGCACCCATCGCGATCACATGCCTTACCGCTGCAACGACACTGCTTGCCGCAGAGATCCCCGGATCGCCGTTTCGGTAATCAATATCAGGAAGCAGTACGAGATATCCGTTCGTAGTAAAGTTGGAGACGTTGAATCCGTCCCCCGCGTATAACGTCGGGTTTCGGTAGGCATAGAGCTGGTCCGATTGGTTCTCATAAATATGCACCACCATCGGGTATTTCTTTAACGGGTCATAGCCCGCAGGGTAATACAGTATGCCAAAGCATCGTGCTCCCTCGTCATTGCTAAATACGATACGCTCCGCCTTACCCCACAAAAATTGCGTGTAAAAGGGATTGCTCTGAAAAATAACTTTTGACCCACGGTCATTCCCCGTCAGCCGGATATCGGGAGGTCGGTCGTAACGCTGCGTGGTATAGGCAAAGCGGCGGCTTTCTTTGGCGCATAGGATATCGCGCACCCTGAACTTGCCATACAATAAATTGCTGATCGTATTATCGGCCCTGAGCGCCGAATAACCCGACTGAAGGTCGCCATCGACCGACAATAGGAGGTCGGATTTCCTTTCGACAGCCCTCGCAAAGCTCGCATCGAAGTTTTGTTCTTGCCCCGTCGAGCTTCCCGGCGCTGCCAATCTATACACCTTTCCGGATGTGCTGCCATCGGTAAGGCGTTTCAGTTGCGCTCCCGCAAAAGTATAGTTCCACAAGTCCGCACGGTCATAAAAAAGTACCGCGCCTCCGTCAGTGTTCCACCCGCCAATGCCATACACAGGAGATTCTGCTGACGCATCAGGATCCTCAAGTGCGCTCACCATTCCGTTGGTCATATTGGTCGTCGTTCCCGATCTGAAATCATACAGCCACCAATCCCGGTCGGCATAGT
>DATHGE010000338.1:0-4880 GCA_035317805.1 Flavobacterium sp.
CAAAAATGCCAAAGACCAGATGAGCGAGAAACAAATTGAGGGCAAACTTTTTAAAGTCAACTGCGGGCGTTAAGGGATGCGCGTCCAGTGTAAATTTCCATATTAAAATAGCAGCAATCCCTGAGAGGCCGCCAAAAACAAGCCCTGACCTTCCCGTTGGTCTGACAAAAGTCCGCTCCCAGATCTGGGCGTATAGTTCTGCAAAAAGCAACCCTACAGCATAATGAGCAGCCCATCCTCCTGCCCGGGAGAATGGCTTTGACATGCCGGGACTAAGTCTGCGGATCATTTTCCTTAAGAGTTCAGGCTCTCTGGTATTGTTGTCGGACAGGGCTGAGAACAGGTAGCTGAATACTGTCATAGCCGATGTGCCAAGGATCGCCGCTTTGAAAACCTTTGTCTGCTCCATAAGTATTTAGGATTCTTTTTTATGACGCTAAGTTCTCCGTTTCGCTCGATATAAATTTTTTCAATTTTGTCCAAATTATCAGTGTGCGCTGATTTTCGGATCTGGCTGAAATTTACGACGGCGCACCGATCTCTGTCTAAAATTGATTATCACAAACTTATTGTTTTCCCTGCATAGCCTGTTCGACCCTTTTCTTAGGAAGATAGACCTGAAATCCCAGGCCAAACACAAGATCACTTGACGCCACACTAGATCCAAACCCGACAATACCCTGATATTTCAATAAACCTTCCAAGCCGATATTAGGCGTGATAAAATAAGCGATTCCCGGCCCAAAACCAAGACCAAGACCATTGGTCGATGAGCCAACATGAGGATTATTTCCCTGGATACCTGCATTGGCTTCAAGAAAAAATCTCGCGTGACGTAGCACATTGATATCCTTATCATTGATGTAATAACGTGCAAGCGGCCCGATGCCATAAGAAATAGATGATCCCGCGCCCTTTGCAGTAACGAGGTTGAAATTTATGTACCCGCCGATGGCGATGTTTTCCCTGATGAACCACGCCGCTTTGGGATCGATGACGAAGCTGAAGTTATTCCCTTCGTTGAGACTGAGGTCCAATCGCGAGATGTCGCCACCTACCATAACGTTGCCTTTCTGTATCTGGGCTCGAACTTTCAACGAGCAAACACAAAGAGCCAACAGCGCAATAAAGTTTAATTTCATTTTTGTAAGTTTTAAATGTCCTTATGAATAATTGTCGGACCCGTAGGCTGGCCGGTTCGCATGGATGCCTTTTCTCATATTTTATAATCAGCAATTTCCATACTGTGAAACATCTGCCTCATGCCAGAGAAGGTCTTGCTCGAATTGAGCACTAGTTCCGTCGATCGTGTACCAGTTTTTACGCTAGTGCAATGGTCTGCGATTTGCGGTGCAATCTGAAAACATAATTACCATGCATTCATCTTCACGCCGCCGGTTTGTCCGGGATCTTTCTTTGGCAGTAAGTGCTGTCCGCTACCCGACTACATTCCCTCGTAATTCTTCAACGATTTTGACTTTTTTCAGCTCGTTTCAAATCGTGGCTGATTGGTGACCTTTCTCTACAGTGCCATTGTGCATAATCTGCAAACCTCCGATAAAGTACATCTTTTTCTGGCAAAGCAACTTGGTAAGAAGTGAACATCCAGGTTTGACATCTAGTTCATTTAATCCTAATGGGAATTTTGGATTGGGATTTTACTCTGTATTTATGATTGCCGATTTTGTTCAAATTATAACAAAGGAGATCATCCCTGGAGCGTATACATTGGTTCTAGAATTTAACAACGGAATATTCGGTAATTCGATCTTTCGAAAGGCGGTCAAAAATGAAGAACGAATTGAGAGCGGTACTCTAATTAGAATTCGAACTAAAGAAGAGAAATTTAGTGAACGACTGTTTAGACATATATCAAGAAGAAATGATATTACCGTTGCTGACCCTTTATCATTCGCTTGTAGTAGTATCGCTCCTTCTTTGGCAGAGAATCTTACTACAAGTTGTCAGAATGGGCCAAAACAGGTAATTGTTCGAGGTGACGACTGGAAATCGATTAATTCCGTTGACCTTTTAATGAGGATATCAGGGATAAGTATGTCCGAGGGAAAGGATCAGAGAATCCAGCGACTATTCTATATTTCGGATTTTGTCAGACCGATTTATCGAAAGTCTAATCATTCCGAAGAAATGATTGCGCGTGCGACTATTTTAAAAAGGTTGCCAGTTAACAATGACTATAGCGGTCGCGGAATAGTGTCAGTTGGTGGTCTAACCCAGAGCATCTTAAATAGGTTTCCTGGGATTTGGGTCGGTAGGAACGAAGTCGCGTCAAGAAGTACTGCCGCACCAATATGTACTTATGAAGAGGTTTATCAATGGCTGTTGGAACAATATGAATTGATTGCTAGCGCTTCCAAATTGTCAGAAGAGGAATTAATTGAGGCTGCGATTTTGCTTTGTTCTTTTGGCGTTTCGTGCAAAAAGTTGCCAATAGCAAAAACATCTAGTGGCTGGAGAACTTATGAGGAGTTGGTTGCTGCAAATCACGGAGATCATGTTTTTGTAAGATTCATGATTCGAGAAAACGAAAGGTCTTCAAAAATACTACCGGTGTAATTTCGTCGCCAATTGGCGCTCCAATCGTAGGAGTTGAGGGTAAATCAGCGTTTCCTAATGACGGCATATGGAGTGAAGATTTGCAAAAGTTACAACAGAAGAGAAATAAAGAGGTTAAATATGATAATTCGGTTAACCATTTGTCTTTGTTTGGGTTCACAATCAAAGCGATCAGTGAGTCATGGGGCGTTCCCGAAAATGATGTTGTCGAAGCAAGCATGTTAGAATTAACTAAGTGGAAGCCCGTTATTAATGTATATCTGAATGAGTATTCTGAAAATGTAAAATATCCTGTAGCACTTATCATTCATCCGAATGCAGATAAGAATAAAATTTATAAACAATATGAAGAAGAAATAAAAAGAGGAATAGGGATTCCACAAAGTCAAGAATTTGATATTGTTGAATATCTTGGTCAGCTTTAAATTTTCCCTGCTTGTTTGTCGAATTCTTAAGATCCGTATCGTGTCAATGCCTATGAAATTGGCAACCTGAAGGCGGTGTAATTCAAAAGCCCGATAGTTGCCATCATTTTCCACCTTATATTTATCCGGTGGTATTTACTGCGAAGGTAGGGAGTTCCTGTGATTACCAATTACAAAAGATCAAATTATGGAGGATGTAAGCCAATTATTTGATACGGCATTTGAGACTTTACTTTTAGGTGAAATATTGGTATATTTACGGTATGAATACGATTACTTTACAAGTACCAGATACTTTCGAATTGAATCCGAAAGATACAGTCAGGTTCCTTGCAGCTAAATTGTACGAATCAGGGAAATTGTCTTTAGGTCAAGCTTCGGAACTAGCTGGTTTATCTAAATCTACTTTTACCGAGATCCTTGCCGATTACGGTGTGTCTATTATCAACTACTCCATCGAAGACGTGATAAACGATGCTGCAAACATATAGCGTTGTCATTGCCGATGCCAGCTGTTTTATCCTACGGGATAAAATCGACAGTCTAATCATTTTACAAAAATTATTCAAAACGATCACTACTTCCGTGGAGGTCGCCAAAGAATTCGGAAAACCACTTCCAGAATGGGTTGTTGTCAAGGAGGTTCAAGATAAGAATTTTCGCACGGCCCTATTTTGGGAGGTGGATCTTGGCGAAGCTAGTGCTATTGCACTGGCAGCTGAAAATCAACCAGCACTTCTAATTATCGACGATCTAAAAGGGCGTAAGCTGGCCAAAAGATTAAATCTGACCATCACTGGAACTTTAGGCATACTGATCACAGCGAAAAGGACAGGCGTTTTACCGCAAATCAAGCCTTTGTTTGATAGAATCCAAGAAACCAATTTTAGGATATCGCCATCCTTGGTTGATAGCCTTTTGAAGGAAGCCGGCGAAAAGCAATGATGGCCCATTTTCACACTTTATGTCCGGATTATGTGTAAAAAATCACATAATTGGCACATAACTCTGTAAAAGTTTAATTTTCCGACCCTATTCATAAGGTGAACTTTGGGTAGAGGTGAAGCACTAAGAAACCTTGTCAAACTCCAAGTCGATCAATCGAATTTCCTTACTTTTATCAAGGCATATTTACCCAAGTAAGTCCAGGTAAAAAACGCACCAGATCTTCTCATTCAGATCGACAATTCGATCCACAAAATATTCAACTTGCTGAAACCCAGCAACCAAATGTAATCCAATCCTGGTCACTTTGGGCGCAATGTAAATTGCGCCTTTTTTCATTAAAACCCTTGTCCCACCTCGTCCTATGGCCGAAGCTAAGGGAGCGACCGTTGCCCAGCTTGACCTGGCGTGGCCGTTGCACCGCCCCGCTATTACAACCGTAATCATCGGAGCCAATAAGCCAGAGCAACTGGCTGATAACCTTGTACTGGAAGCAACCCGGGCAGATCGCGAGCTAAAGCATGATGCCTCCGGTAACTGAAAAATAAAAAAAAATGCAGAAACTGTAATTATATTTAAGCGATGAAAAGAAGATTGTCCTGCCTGATCCTTATTTTTTTAGTCACTACTATTAACGTGGGCGCCCGTGCCGGCGGCGCTTTTGAAGGTCCGGGCAAACCCTGGACCGCTCACTGGATCTTTCATCCCGCCGCCGATCCTCATGCCTACGGGGTTTTTCATTTTCGTAACCAGTTTAAGCTCGCGGCCGTGCCGGAACGGTTTGTAGTATTTGTTTCGGGAGACAACCGCTACCAGTTATTTGTAAACGGCAAGAGAATTGCTGTCGGCCCGGCAAGGGCCGATGTGGCTCATTGGCGTTATGAAACGGTGGACCTGGCGCCGGCATTGAAAAAAGGAAAGAACACCGTTACC
>DATHGE010000339.1:0-28997 GCA_035317805.1 Flavobacterium sp.
ACACCCTTACGGTGACCACCCAGGGCTGCCCGAACGACAACGACTTCAACGTGGTTGCGATCTCGTGCGGTATCCAGCGTGGTATCTCCCCTGGTGACGGGGGCAAGAACGACTTCTTCGACCTTGCGGGCCAGAACGTGAAGAAGCTTGAGATCTTCAACCGGTACGGCACCAGGGTCTACAGCCAGGTGAACTACTCACGCGAGTGGTACGGGCAGTCGGACAAGGGCGATGAGCTCCCTGACGGTACGTATTTCTATGTGATCGTACGCGAGAACATGGCCGACAAGACAGGATGGATCTATATCAACAGAGTAAAATAAGGTATTAAAAAGGCTTGAGGCACCCGCCCCGGAAAGGGGCGGTCCATGCCATCCAATCACAAAACACACACACATGAAGAAAATATATTTCACGGCACTGGTTGCGCTCCTGGGACTCAGCGGCGCAAATGCACAGCAAGACCCGCATTATACGCAGTATATGTATAATATGAGCGTGGTGAACCCGGCCTATGCGGGTTCCAAGGAATCGCTCTCGGGCGGCCTTCTATACCGCAAGCAATGGGTCGACATCGAGGGGGCTCCCTCCACGGGGACCTTTTTCATCCACAGCCCTGTGGGCAAGAACGTGGGGCTTGGGCTCTCGGTGATCTCCGACAAGATCGGTCCGGTCGAGGAGAACAACGTGTATGCGGACTTCTCCTATACGCTGAACCTTGGGGGGCAGCACAAGCTGGCCTTCGGGATCAAGGGCGGGGCGACCTTCAACAAGATCGGGCTCTTCGACGATATCGGCAACGGCTTCGTGCCGGACCCGAACGACGAGGCCTTCTCGCAGAATACGAGCAACACGTTCGCCAACATCGGCGCGGGGTTCTTCTACTACACCAACAAATACTACGTGGCCTTCTCGGTCCCGAACATGATAAAGTCCACACACCTTGACGTTGACGGCAGGCACTACGGTACCGAGTCGATGCACTACTTCCTTACCGGTGGTTATGTCTTCGACCTTTCCCCGAACACGAAGTTCAAGCCATCGGCGATGGTCAAGTCGGCCTTCGATGCGCCGGTGTCCTTCGACGCCTCTGCCAACTTCATGTTCTTCGACAGGTTCGAGATCGGTGCGACCTACCGCCTGGACGACAGCTTCGGGGGTATGATCAACTATGCGATCACGCCGAACCTCAGGCTGGGCTATGCCTATGACGCGATCACCTCCGACCTTACGGCCGGGACCTCGTCCTCGCATGAGTTCATGCTGCTGTTCGACCTGAACTTCCCGAAGAAGGTATCACAATCACCTAGATATTTCTAACACCTAAAGCAAGTAAGATGAAGAACCTATATATAGCATTAAGTTTTGTGGTCGCCACGGCAAGCCTGTCGGCACAGAACAAGGACACGCAGAAGGCCGACAAGCTCTACGCCCAGTATGAGTACGTCGATGCGGCCCAGGAATACCTGAAGCTCGTTGACAAGGGCAAGGCCGACAACTATGTCTACCTCCAGCTGGCCGACACCTACTACAACATGTTCAACACGGCCGAGGCCGCGCGCTGGTATGCCAAGGCGACCGAGCAGAAGCAGGATGCCGAGATCTACTACCGCTACGCCCAGATGCTCAAGGCAAACGGGAAGTATGAGGAGTCGAACAAACAGATGAAGAGGTTCGCCGAGCTGGCCCCATCGGACCAGCGTGCCAAGGCGTTCAACGAGAACCCGAACTATATCCCAAGGCTGCTGGACAAGCAGAAGCTCTTCGAGGTGAAGGCCTCTGACCTTAGCAGCGACAAGTCCGACTTCGGGGCCGTGCTCTACGGCAGCAAGGTCTACCTTACCAGCGCGCGCAACGGGGCCCGCAAGGACTACGGATGGAACGAGGAGCCTTTCCTTGACATCTACGGCGCCGACTACAACGCCGACGGCACGATCACCAACGCCGGCACCGTGGCCGAGCTGAACTCGAAGTACCACGACGGCCCGCTGACGATCACCGCCGACGGCAATGTGGTGTACTTCACCAGCGACAGCTTCCGTGAGAAGGCCTATGAGCGCGACCGCAAGAACAACCTCAAGTTGGGAAGGAACAATATCTACCGTGCGGTAAAGGAAGGCGACAAGTGGGCCAATATCACCTCGCTTCCGTTCAACAGCAAGGAATACTCGACCAGCAACCCGAGCGTCTCCAGGGACGGCAAGACGCTGTATTTCTCCTCGGACATGCCCGGCGGTATCGGCGGCATCGACATCTGGAAGTCGGCCCTGGGGGCCGACGGCAGCTACGGCGCGCCGGAGAACCTTGGCCGCAAGGTCAACACCGAGGGCAATGAGAGCTTCCCTTTCATCGCCGACGACAACACCACGCTGTACTTCGCCTCTAGCGGCAGGCAGGGCCTGGGGGGCCTTGACGTGTTCCAGGTGGACCTTAAGGGCGGCGATGCCGTAAACCTTGGCAAGCCGGTCAACACCGAGAAGGACGACTTCGCCTTCACCTTCAACAAGGAGAAGAATGTGGGGTTCCTCTCGAGCAACCGGGGCGGCAACGACGACATCTTCATCGTGAACCCGATCTGCGGGGTGCCGGTGACCACAATTGTGACCGACGCAAAGACGGGCGCGATACTGGCAGGTGCGAGCGTATCGATCGTGGACGACAAGAAGAACGTGATCTCCACCGAGATGTCCAACGCCAGGGGCGAGGTGAGCTACCGCGTGGAATGCGGGCGCGACTACTCTATCCAGGCCTCGAAGGACGGGTATGAGGGCAACACCTTCGCCGTGGCCAGGTCGACAGGCGAGGCAAGGAAGGTCGATGCTGCGCTGCAGCCTATAGAGACGATCGTCAAGGAGACCGAGGTGGTGCTGAACCCGATCTACTTCGAGTTCGACAAGAGCAACGTGACGGCCGAGGGCGCCTTCGAGCTGGACAAGCTGGTCCAGGCGATGAAGGCCAACCCGGCCCTTGTGATACTTGCCAAGGCCCATACGGACAACCGCGGCAGCGACGCCTACAACCTTGCCCTGTCCGACAGGAGGGCCAGGTCCACGGTGCAGTATGTGATCTCAAGGGGCATCGCCAAGGCCAGGGTCACCGGAAAGGGCTTCGGGGAATCCGAGCCTAAGGTCGACTGCGGCGAGGCATGCACAGAGGAGCAGCACGCAATGAACAGGAGATCGGAGTTCCTTATCGTGAAGTAATAAAGGAAATAGCAAACATAAAAAACCCCGGACAATTCGTCCGGGGTTTTTGGTTTAATAAGAAATAGATAAAATATTTCCGATTAGTAGCAATTGTCATATGGTTGGTGCTGGTTTCAATAACGCAGCAATACCCGATAACGCGGAAGCAATATCTAATAAGCTACTAATAAAAAGATTGGTTGTTACGCTCAGATATCTGCTTTTGAGTGCTGCTTAAATACAAATTTTATAAGCAGGAAATGTGAAAGCAGCAATTAAAGCGCTAACATCAAACAATGATAACCGACTCTCGTCACAGAGCCAGGCAATACTGGCCGCGACAAAATCCATGTATTCCTTGCGGATCAATCTTTAAGAAAATAACGAATGCTATATTTTTGAAGCCATCGAGCCTGTTCAGAAAACACTTCTTGCCAAGTGGGCAGCGAGAGAAAAAGCGGAAAATTTGTAATCAAAAGGCTTTTGATTTGAGCAATTAAGACCGTGCAGAAACGGACAGAAAAGATAAAACAAAGTTATGGCTATTGTATTTGGGAATCAGTCTTCAGAAACTAGTTTCTGGGAACCATAGCATCAATTAAGATTATTGAATGGCTTCAGAAAAGAATAAATGGCCAGGAACAGTCTTTTCGCGCCATTTAAACGGCTTGATAAGAAATCTCAACTCTTTTACAGAGCAAGTTAAAAAAGCCTTTAAAAAGGGGCCATTTTAAGGCAGACAACTTCCTGTGTCGTATGATTATAAATGAAAAAGAGCTTGCAAAACTGCAAGCCCTTTTCAAATATTTATATTGGAATTAATTCACAATAATATTATCAAGATCAATGGTCGTGGTTACAACGGGGCCTCCCGTATTGGTCAGATTAGTTCCGGCATATTCGAAAATAATATATCCGTTGCCGGTTACATTTGCCGGAATATTATAAGTCAATCCGGTAAGTACCCCGTTAGCGGATGGCAATGGTGTACTCAGGCTGGTAGAGATATCATATAACGTTGCATCGTTGATGCTTTTTCCGGGAACATAATCATTGCTTCGGTATACTTTTAAACCTAAAGCTGCCTGGAAAAAGGTTACCGTCAGGTTAAATTGGACACTGTTTGCTGCAGTCATGTCAACCGGTACGATGAAATAAGCTTTGGTGCTTTCAACATTACCACCGAAAGCCGACATCTCTAAAATACCACCAGTTTTTACAAACCATCTTTTTGTTCCAACGGTTGCAAAATTTAGATAATTAGGGAAAGCGGTAAACGAAGTATACTGGTTGTAAGAAGAAGAAGCGGTATAACCGGCAAAAGTTTCATTCAATGTAGAAAAGAACGTATAGGTTCTTGGATCGTTCAATTTAAAATCACTTTCCTGTCTAACGAGGAATTGATAATCCGAATTGTATTTGGTCATAACCCCTCTGATGATCCCTCTTCCCGAAGGAATCATTCCTGTTGAAAACGGAGCAAAAGAACTTACTCTAAGAAAACGGGATCTTCCGCCTGTAGTCACATCTACAATTTCCTGATTGGTAGCCAATCCGCCTGAGTCGATGTCATAATAAGTACGCGCCAGGGAATTGTCTGAAAATTGCGTATTGGTAATTTCAATAAGGGTATTCTGAACCGCATCAACAGATGCCTGTGCCAGGGTCATTTGTCTTACGAAAGTATTCTCATCAACAACAACGCTGGATGGGAACAAATAGTTCTGATATTCCAGGCCTGAAATACGTGCGACAGTGGTATTATCTGTTGGGTCAACAACGCCAATTTGCATCGAACCGAAAACTTTTGCAATAGCAAGGCCTTTCAGTTTGATATAGACTTTTCTTCCTGGCGTAAATCCTTTCACGAACAGCATCGTCCCATCAATAGGCATGCTAAATCCTATTGGATTTGTATTGTCATCCGGAATGGTCTGGAAAGAGATGGATTTGTAGAAGTTACCGCCCGCATCATTGGAAGTCACATAGGCTTCAATGATATCGTCGTCCGGATAAACTGTTGCAGTGGTCGTTGCGTTGATCGCTGAAACCTCTTTGGTCGCTGTCATTTCATAGGTAACCACTTCCGGAGTTCCAGTGTGGTAGGGTTTGTCGCTATCGGTACATCCGGTAAAAATGGTTGCGATTATAGCGAGAAGCACTGCTGATTTTAATACATTTAATTTCATTTTCTTTTTCAATTTTATTAATAAAACAGTCTCACGTTATCTACCTGGTATCCTCCGGTTAGGGAAGATGTTCCTTTTACTCTGTATGCGAAATGCAAGATGCCCTGGTAAGAAGACAAATCGATAATGCCTGAATTCACATAAACATACCTTGTCGTATTTTGTGTCGCAACATTAAATGGAATTTTTTCCCATCCGGCGTTTTCAAAATTAGCCCCGTCGTAATCAGTCGAAACAAACAATTCAAGTGAATTGTCAAGGTTGCGCACGAAACCGTCCTGACAGGTCTGGAAAAACAATTTTTCGCCATCCTGGTTGTCCATGTTGATTGCTGGTGAAATTAACCACGCAACATTAACGGGATTTCCTGACTGGAAGGAACTGTAAGCGGCATAACCGTCGCCACTAAAAATTTCCTCAATCCAGTTGGTGCTTCCCACTTCTGCGTGCAAAGTCCAGCCTGTAGCAGTAAGATCGGCATTGTCAAAATTTTCTGCCAGCAAAGTGGTCGGTGCCACAGGATATTCTACATCACTGTCTTTAGTACAGCCAGACAACAAGATCGTTGCCACCGCCATAAAAGCTATTGCTTTATATTGAATTGATTTCATATTATTTAATATTAAAAAGTAACGTATAAATTTAAGAAATAAGTCCGTCCGTAGCCATAGAAATATTTAGGGCCAAATTGTGGCGTTCCGCTGCTTACATCCTGGCTCAACTGCGTATAATTACCGTTTCTTGCCTGTTCGAATCCGCCGGTTTTGTAGCTTACGTCAAGAACATTGTTGACGGTTGCAAAAAGTCCGATAGTATTGCCTTTCACTCTCCATGATTTTCCTCCGGAAAGGTTTAACAGGTAGAATGAATCAAATTTCTCTTGTTTCAGCAGCGCGTTCGCGTCTTCCTGAGATACATTTGGAGCCGGTACGCCAGACGCCAACCCTTGGTCATAGAAACGGGAGGTCCTTGTAATAGGGGAAACATCTATATAGCTGTTTCCAAGATAGTTCATATTGGCACCAACCCACCAGAATTTAGGATCCCTGTATTCAAGACCTACAGACGCTGCCTGTTGTGGCATACCTGCCTGCTTGTAATCTTTAAGTTTGGCTTGTCCGTAATTCAATACTGGTTTTGTGTTTGTAGCCGTTGCCAAATCATCTACGTTAAGCGATACATTTGGGTTGTTGGCATAAATGTATTCTCCGTATGCGGCGCTAGCCGTCACTTTTAAAGTAGAAGTGATCGGGTATTCAATTCCCAATTCAAGTCCGATATTGCGTTTCGCCAGTCCGCTAACGGTTTCTGCAACAAAAAGATCGGTATCTCCACCAGCATCTTCTGAAGACACATTGTCAGAGAAGAAGAAAGAGGTTTCTGTTACGTTTTCCATTTTAGAATAGAATGCGGTAAGTCTGGTTTTCAATTTAGGCATGCTGATGATATAGCTTGCATCCAAACTGGTCACTTTTTCATTTGATACACCGTCGATAACATTGTTGTTAACCCTTGCATTGTTGAATGTGTTTCTCATGGAAGGTGCCTTAGTCATGTAAACCGCGTTGAAATTCAAAAATTGTCGCCCTGTGATTTTGTAGGTCAAACCACCTTTGAATCCGAAGTTGTCAAATTCCACCTTGTCGCTTTTTCCAAAAGAATTTGTCGGATAGTAACCGTTTTTGTACAAACCTTCTCTTTGGTATTCCGCGCGGGAGTATGATTGAGAAAGGTAGAAATCAAATTTCTTGTAAGCAAATTTGAACTGTGTAAACGCGTCGATATTGTTTGCAGTCAGGTTGTAATTGTAACCGAAAGTATCTCCAACACCAACTTGTCTTCCCGGATTGTTCAGGTCAGATTGTTGCTGGTTTGTTCCTGTTCCATACAAAGTCACGTCATTGAAATAGCTTCCTCCCAAAAGATCCAGCATATTCTGAAAATTATGCGATTTTAAATTTCTATAGGTAACGCCGCCATTGAAAAATATATTGTCTGCCAACTGAGAGCTTAAGATGGTATTTGCAGTAAATAGCTTGTCATCCGTACGGTCTTCATATAAAGTATAGTAGCTGTGCCCGTCGCCGCTCTTTTGGTTGGCTGCGATCATGTTGTCCCAGTTTAGTTGTCCATCGGCAACAAAATTAGCCGCCAATGCAGCGCCTGCCGCATAATTTGGTGTAAAAGCGCCCGTATCTGCATCAAAATAAGCAGTTTGGTAGCTTGGCAAATAGCGATAATATGTTGGATCCGGATTGTCAGCGCCCTGATAGGTCAGCCTTGAATTTCCGATCTGTCCAAATTGATAAGCAACGTTAGTGTTCAGGTTGGTCTTATCGGTAATTTTCCAGTAATCGCTCAGGATAAACATTGGTTCATCAACATTTTTCACCCTTGAATTTCTTTTTCTTCCATTCTGGTAACCCCAGTAAGAATTGTAAAGTTCATCTTTCAGGTCGGTAACTTCCTGTGTATTTGGCGAATTCTTGCCTCTTTCGTTCTGTGCATAAATTGCGGTAAGGTTCAAAAAGTTTCTCGATGATAATTTTCTCTCCACACTGGCAAAAAGCGAATTGGCGCTGTAAGTGGTTCCATCAAAATAACCATCATTCGCAAAACGCCTTGAAGCTGAAACTACGTAAGCCCAACCGTCAGTCCTCATTCCTGAAGCGACAGTTCCCATGACCCTTCCGGTATAATTGGTGTTGGTTGCGGCATAAGACAATCTCACGCCTGGTCTGTAGATAGAAGCACGGGTATTGATTTCCTGGGTTCCTAAAATGCCGCCGAAGGTATAATCGGACGGCGCCGAGCCCATAGTGAATTCCTGGTTTCTCGTGGCATCGTTCAGTCCGCCCCAGTTACTCCATTGTGGTCTTCCATCATAAATCTTGTTCATGGTAATCCCGTTGATCATGGTCGTTCCGTATTCATTGTCGAGTCCGCGAACCCTGAAACGTGCCTGTCCCCAGTTAAAAGCCGCTGCCTGTTGGAAAGCGTCGCGCGATGCCTGAAGCAATCCCGATGTACTTTCCGACCCGCTGTTGTCATCACCCAAATCATTTTCAGTGATTGTAATAAGGCTTGTTTGCTGCTCTTCTGTAATATCTTCTTCAAGAACTACAATTCCAAGATCCAGCATTTTTCCGGCAACTACGGCAATCTGCAACAACTGCGGTTTGTAGCCTTGGGTTTTAATCTCTAACAATTGGTTTCCTGCCGCAATGTCTGTAAAAGCAAATTTACCGCTGGCATCTGATACCTGTGTAAAATTGGTGTTCTGGATTGTGGCAACAACATCTTGCAATGGCTTTTGCGTTTTGGCATCCACAACTTTACCCGAAATTCCGGTAGCTGTTTGTGCAAAAACCAAAACTGCCTGCATTACAAATAATGTACTGATAACAAGTTTTTTCATAAATAGATTTAAATTAATTCGTCTCTTTAAAAGAATAATTATTTCTTAACGGCTGCAAATGTACATGTTTAATTAATATTATTTACTTTTGCTGCCAAGTTTCTGTTAAACTTGACATTAAATTAATATACCTATTTATGAGAATTAGAAAAATTATCGCCCTATTATTTGCCATATTCGCAATGCACGGCGCAAACGCACAACAAAAAAAATTCGTTGTGCACACCGTTGCCTTTTACAATATGGAGAACTTCTTTGACACGATTAATGAGGCTAACATTGACGAAGAATGGCTTCCGAAAGGCATTCAGAACTGGACTTCAGCTAAATACAAGCAAAAAGTGCACAACCTTGCGCGTGTGATTTCAGAGATAGGTACAACCGATAATCCAAACAATTCCCCAACGCTGCTGGGCGGCTCCGAAATAGAAAACCGCGGCGTGCTCGAAGACCTGGTAAAAGACCCGCAAATCATCAACAAGGATTACGGTATCGTACATTTTGATTCGCCCGATAAAAGGGGAATCGACGTGGCGCTGCTGTATCAGAAAAAACACTTCAAACCAACCAGCTACATCAATGTTCCGCTTTATATCTACCGCGATGAAGCTGCCGAAAGCAAAATCAAGTCCGATAAGGAAGAGATAACAGACGATAAAATCGTAGAAGACAAAGCCTCAAGGCGCGTCTATACCAGAGACCAGCTTCTGGTAACCGGCCTGCTCGACGGTGAAGAAATCAATGTGATCGTATGCCACTGGCCGTCACGTTCAGGCGGTGAAAAGAAAAGTGCACCGTTCCGCGAAGCCGCTGCAGCATTGACCAGAAAAATCACCGATTCGCTGCAAAGGATCAAACCCGAAGCCAAAGTAATCATCCTTGGCGATTTGAACGACGGCAGCTTTAACAATAGTGTCAAGCTGGTGGTTGGAGCAAAAGGAAAGAAAGAAGATGTCAAGCCGCTTGGTATCTACAATCCGTTTGAAAGCATGGCCAATAAAGGTTTTGGAACCATTGGCTATCGCGATGCCTGGGATATTTTCGACCTCATCATGCTTTCCGAACCGCTCCTCAAAACCGATTATTCGTCTTTCCGATACTGGAAAGCCGGAATCTACAACAAACCCTATATGATTACCACAACCGGACAGTACAAAGGCTATCCGCTGCGCCACGGCGCCAACGAGGTCGGTTTCAGCGATCACTTTCCCACTTACATTTACCTGATCAAGGAAGTAAAATAAATCACAAAAAAAGGTTGGCGCGTGCCAGCCTTTTTTATTTTCTTAAATTAGCGATAAAATCAACTGTTATGGCAATGTTACCTTTCAACCTCAATAAATGGATTGACGAAAACCGCCACCTGCTCAAACCGCCGGTCGGCAATAAAAGCATCTATCCCGAATCCGGCGATTATATCGTGATGGTCGTTGCCGGCCCGAACGCGCGAAAGGATTACCATTACAACGAGACCGAGGAGCTTTTCTACCAGCTTGAAGGTTCCATCAGGGTCATCATCCAGGAAAACGGCGCGCGCAAGGAAATGGAACTCCATGCCGGCGACATGTACCTGCATCCCGCCAAAACCCCGCATTCGCCCGTGCGTTCCGAAAATTCCATCGGCCTCGTTATCGAACACAAACGCGCCGGGCAAGGATTTACCGACGGATTGTTGTGGTTCTGCGACAACTGCAACCATAAATTGTACGAAGTCTACTTCGAACTCAACGATATCGAAAATGATTTCCTGCCGCACTACCAGCATTTCTACAATTCACCAGATCTGAGAACCTGCGACAAATGCGGCACCGTCATGGAAACCGATCCGCGCTATACCAAATAACAATTAACGCTGTCATTGCGAGGAGGCACGACGAAGCAATCTCCTGAAAGGAGCCATTTCCTGCTGTACACTTTATCTTTTGGGCGTTGCCTGCGGCCGGGCTATACGTTTCAAGTCCTCGCTGCGCTGCGGGCTTTACACTTCTATCCCTAACGCAAACAAATACCTGACAGCCACTGGGCATTTCGTCCGGTTTTGTCATTTGCTTCACCAGTCGCTGACGCCCGGGTCGTCCGAAGGGACAAAATCAAGAAAGTTAATTATCCATTGTCAATTATCAATTATCAATTACATTTGCACCGCAAACGATATAATTCAAAAATAATATATGGCAACAATAGCAGAACAGTTCGGGATGACCGAAGCACTGGCCCAACTCGGCATCAAACCCATCAA
Organism: Flavobacterium sp.; assembly: GCA_035317805.1. GTDB lineage: Bacteria > Bacteroidota > Bacteroidia > Flavobacteriales > Flavobacteriaceae > Flavobacterium. The sequence continues at coordinate 11,032 of DATHGE010000339.1, forward strand.
CGAAGGAACTTCCACCGGACAAAATCATTTCTCCAACGGCGAAATCCTCGAATCGTATTCACCTGTAGACGGCCAATTGATCGCAAAAGTCAAAACTTCCACCGCCGCCGACTACGAAAAAGCGATGCAATCGGCAACAGAAGCCTTCAAGACCTTCCGTTTAATGCCGGCACCGCAAAGGGGCGAAATCGTGCGCCAGTTCGGACAAAAATTGCGCGACAATAAAGAGGCTTTGGGCAAACTGGTTTCCTACGAAATGGGAAAATCACTCCAGGAAGGCTACGGCGAAGTACAGGAAATGATCGACATCTGCGATTTCGCAGTCGGTTTGTCAAGACAGTTGCACGGATTGACCATGCATTCGGAACGCCCGGGTCACAGGATGTACGAACAATACCACCCGATGGGAATCGTCGGTATCATCTCGGCATTCAACTTTCCGGTGGCCGTTTGGTCATGGAACACGGCTTTGGCCTGGATCTGCGGCGACGTCTGTATCTGGAAACCATCAGAAAAAACACCATTGTGCGGCATCGCCTGCCAGAATATCATCGCAGAGGTGATTAAGGAAAACAACCTTCCGGAAGGGATTTCCTGTCTAATCAACGGCGACTATAAAATCGGTGAACTCATGACTGCCGACAAACGCATTCCATTGGTTTCCGCAACCGGTTCGACCCGTATGGGAAAAATCGTGGCCCAGGCCGTTGCCGGACGCCTCGGAAAATCATTATTGGAATTGGGCGGAAACAACGCCATCATCGTAACCCCGGACGCCGACATTAAAATGACGGTTATCGGTGCGGTTTTTGGCGCTGTCGGGACAGCGGGGCAAAGATGTACGTCTACACGTCGTTTAATTATCCACGAAAGTATCTATGAAAAAGTAAAGGATGCGATCGTATCGGCTTACGGGCAATTGAAAATCGGGAATCCTTTAGACCAGAATAACCATGTTGGCCCACTAATCGACACGCACGCGGTGGAAATGTATAACAAGGCTTTGGAAAAAGTAGTCAAAGAAGGCGGGAAAATCCTCGTCCAGGGCGGTGTACTTTCTGGAACAGGCTACGAAAGCGGCTGTTATGTAAAACCGGCTATCGCTGAGGCGGAAGGCCAATATGAGATCGTTCAGCATGAAACCTTCGCCCCGGTTTTATACTTATTGAAATATTCGGGCGAAGTAGACAACGCCATCGAAATCCAGAACGGCGTGGCGCAGGGATTGTCTTCTGCGATCATGACCAACAATCTGCGTGAGGCAGAAAGGTTCCTTTCGGTAACCGGTTCGGATTGTGGAATCGCCAACGTCAACATCGGTACTTCGGGTGCGGAAATCGGCGGTGCTTTTGGCGGTGAGAAAGAAACCGGCGGCGGACGCGAATCGGGTTCTGATGCGTGGAAAATTTACATGAGAAGACAGACCAATACGATCAATTATACGACCAGCCTGCCATTGGCACAAGGAATAAAATTTGATTTGTAAAACGTAAAATACATCCAAAACAAAACCCGTCTCGTTTCAAACAAGACGGGTTTTTTATTTTTATGAAAGTTGACTTTCTGATTAAAACCGATAACCTACGCCAAATCCGGCACTGAATTCAATCGGGTTGTCGAATTCGTCATTCACTTCCTCACTGAAATTCCTTCCGATAGTGATATACGGACCAAAAACAAACTTATCGCTGAAGTTCCATTTGTAACCGCAGCCGATACCAAGGATAAAGCTGTCCATATCGACAACGGGATCGATGTCACTTTTCTGGTATTCGCCAAAACGGAATTTAAGCATCGGGGAAATCTCGAACCCAGAGGCATTTTCTGCACCCGTGTAAAAGTTATAGGTCAGCTGAAAACTGTTGGTGTCAAAATCTTTCGCCTGGCGGCCAATCCCGAAATTATAGGAATCATTGATCAGGACTTCGGCGCCGACTGATTGGTTGTTGTCGAAAAAATATTCATAGCCCACTTCAACAGAGGCGAAAGCAATCGTGCTCGCAATATTCCATTTCACTTCGCTTTTAGGATAGTCGCCACTTTGCGCTTTTGCCGCAAAAACCGCCGACAATAATAACAGGCTTAAGAAAAATCTCTTCATAATGTTTGGTTTAATTGGGACAAATATAGCAAGTTATTGTTAATTCCGCCCTCTCTCGGCGGGATAAAGCGACGGCAATGGGTCGCTTTGCCAAAATTGTTTCGTGTCGGCATCAAGTATGGTCAGTGGTCCGTTAAAAGCCGCGCCGGTATCAATATTCCATACATTGGCGCGCTGCACGGGCGTGGTTTTCCCGATGCGCGTTACCGGCGTATGCCCGATATAGATTTCGTGATAGAGCTGGAACCGTTTCGGGTAGGAATCGTCATCAGGTTTCATCATCGGATCCAGCGCCAGCGCGGTTTCCCATAGTGTGCGTTCCCAAAACAGCAGCCTCGGGAAATGCTCGGTCGTAACGCCATGCAGGCTGGTAAACCCTGCATGCACAAAAAGGCGGTTTTGGCTGTCGAGGTAATAATTTTCGAGTGAGATCAGGAAATCCATATGCTTTTTCTTCTGCGTATCAGACACGGTTTTATAGGCCAGTATTGTGGCTTCCCCGCCGTGTTTGCTCCAAAGTACATTGTTGGTCGCACCGCCGAGCCATTGCCAGAGCAGTTCGTCATGGTTGCCGCGCATAAAGATGCAATCGTGGGTTTGCCGAAGGGCGATCAGGAAATCGAGCACCTGCGGCGACTGGCTCCAGCCGTCGACATAATCGCCCAGAAAGATAAGTTTGTCATTTGTGGTCACGGCCGCGCGTCCGAAGGCCTGTTGCAGCGCTATGAGCCCGCCGTGAATATCACCGATTACGAGAGTCCTGTTCATTTCTTAAAACTAAAGAAGATAAACGGAAGATAAAAACATTTAACATTTTTTACAGAAAATCAGTAATCGGATTTTTAGGATTGAGGATAGATTTACCATATCAAATTACCCGGGACAATTTGAAAGACAAATAGTTAATATTTCTCTGAAGAAGACAAAAAATCAATCGGAACCCAAAATATAAGCAATACAAGATGAGCCAAAAGTCAAATCCCTGCCATGAAAAATATATTTTACATACTGTGTTTTCTTTTCCTGTGTGTAAAAACGTATGCCTTAACGGTCAATGAAGAAAACCCGAATGATGTTTTTATCGCTTTGGCAAAAGAGATCAAAGCCATCAATCAGAAATACCTGGAAATCCGGTTCAGGAAGGAAGAAAAAATTACCAGGATCAATCAATTGTTAGGATTTGAAAAAGAGATTGGCGGACAAGTCGCATTATTGATTGAAAAAGATAAGATTGCGGATGAAATTAAGCAGCTTACAATTGAAAACAACAATGAGTTATCAAAAATACGCTATCTCAAAGGCCTGCAGGTCATCAAAATCCTTTACGAAAAAGTACTGAGTCTCGACCATCATTTTGCCTCCGTGCGGACGTTGAGTGAAATCAATAAAATCTCAAATCCGAACCAGTATCCGGAATACAGCAAACTCAAGGAATTGGTCTCGGCCAAAAAAGACAAGAAATTTGCGGTAGACCTGACGGGCATTTTAGGATCGAATTCAATCGTATCATTGGTGCAGACCTTTACCAACATGATCGGGTCAAGCCTTACAAAAGTCGAGAAAGAAAAGGAATTGGCCAACGTTGAATGTATCCTCGACTTTACGCTTCGCATGCAAAACGATCTCAACACGATTTATTTCGAAACCGCTTATCTGCAGACGGGCAACAATAAGATAAAGGAAGATATCGAAACGCTTTTCAGGGATTATACTAAGCCAATCGGGTATATGCCAGCGCTGGAAACCTGCCGCGCGAATGACGACTGGGAAGAAATCCCACAGAAAATGGAAGAATATATTGCAAAGATGAAAGCTTCAACCGGAGCCTCGCAGTACAAAATGCAGGTCAATTTGGAGTTCCCGATAGACAGGCTGCTGCAATTTATCACGCAGTACAACAATTTTATTGACCAAGGCGGTAAATTCTACGAAAAATTCGGGATTATCCTGAACAGCTATGAGAATGAAAAACAATGCGAAAGCAAGCTGCCGCCGGAATATAAAAAATTAAAATCGGATATCGATGTGGCGATCGGGAAATTCAATGTAGCCTATAAACCGGTTGAAGTCAACGGCACCAAGATGAAGGAAATTCTCTATGGTCTCAATGAATTTGAATAAGTACGTTCTTAATATTTTTTATAATTAGTGATTTTTGGGTTATGAAAGCCGTTGCAAAACGGCTTTTGTTTTATGCATCTTAAAGCAAGCAGAAATGAAAGCAATCGTACTCTTTTTAATGTTTATACTGTCGCAGCAAACCCATGCTCTGGAGATTCATGATGTACACGTTTCGGCAATTTCAGAAAATGCAATCAACATCAGCCTGAATACGGAAGCGGTGGAATTGTATTATTTCAATTCGTGGCAATATTCGGTTTCCGGAAATACAATAACGCTGGATGCTTTTTATGTAGAAGGATTCGGATCCACAATTGTCTTGCTCAACAATAATTTTGAAATCCCGATCGATACGTTACAAACCACTGTTTGCCATCTCGTAGTACAAGTGTATTATATCGATTTGGAAATAAATGGGAACCAACAACTTCAGGATGCTTTGGAAGGCACGTTCTCGTTTCCGATAATTGGCACGCAGATTTTAGGAAATGAGGTTTATGAAGTCAATGATGATAACGGTTTTCCAAATCCTTGTCATGGCGAACTCATACTAAGCAAAGCTACCGGCGGCATCTGGATCTATAATATTTCAGGAGTGATGGTCAAAAGTATTGCGCAAAGGGTTGGCAGCATCAGCCTGCAGGGTTTGCCCGATGGCTTATATTATATTAGGTTTTATGACAGGAAAAAGTTTAAGCCTGTTCTCATGATCCTCAAAAAGGAGTGATTCATGCCGACAGCTTTTTTATGACGGAAGGCGGATTAAACATTTTCAAATATCGTTAAGTACAATAATAAATAATAATACATTTGGCAAAAGATAATTAAACCGTTTATGAAAAAAATGAAATTCTTTCTCGCCTTTTCAATAGTCTGCTTTTTGGCATCATGCAGTAATGACGATCAGGAAACTTTGCCAATAGATAGCAGTCCGGAAACAGCTGGACAATTTCGGGATTACAAAGCGATTGCTGCAGGCGATTTTCACGCAGTGAGTATAAGATCCGATGGCACGCTTTGGACTTGGGGAAGAAATCAGTTTGGTCAAATCGGGACCATTGCTGAAATCGGCGATGCCAAGGAATACCCGGGTAAACAATTCGGAACAGATACCAATTGGGCCGCAGTTTCTGCCACACAATTTTATTCATTTGCAATAAAAAACGATGGGACACTTTGGGCTTGGGGCACCAATAGCTATGGACAGTTGGGAATAGGTGGTTTTGGCAGTGCGCCAAATCCTGTGCAGGTAGGCGTTGACCACGATTGGAAACATGTCGAAGCGGGAGAATTTTCATCGGTAGCTTTAAAGACAGACGGCACTTTATGGGGATGGGGTGATGGGAGATATTGTGGTTTCAATGTAAACTCATATTTTCCGATACCGGTAAAAATCGGAACCGATTCCGATTGGAAATCCTTTGCATATGGAATGGATCATGCCATTGCGATTAAGAATAATGGTACCTTATGGGGTTGGGGATCAAATCTTTACAGTGAAGTTGGTGACCAGGGCGATTCTTTGGGAATCAGGCAAATTGGAACTGATTCCGATTGGAAGGAATGTTCCGCAGGACATATGAATTCAGGCGCTATCAAAGAAAATGGAACTTTGTGGATGTGGGGCTATAACGGATATGGACAAATAGGTAATGGAACTTCCGGACAGCAAAATGTATTGCCAACACAAGTCGGGACTGACACAGATTGGAAAGCAATCACTATTGGCGCTTATAGTTGTCTGGGGATCAAGACAAATGGAACGTTATGGTCATGGGGAAGCAATTCTGAATTTGTTTTGGGAATAAATAATACAGCCATGTGCACAATTCCGCAACAGCGCGGAAATGACACCGACTGGGAATCTGTAAGTTTGGGGTATCATTGTGGATATGCTTTAAAATCCAACCACCAACTTTGGGCATGTGGAATATCATTATCGCTCGGTTTGTCAAGTACAACAATTACACAAACGTTCATACATATGTAAGTTCTATGCCGTATCATATTTCATCTTCCGCAAAATCCGCATTGCTTCCTTAAAGCTCAAATACACATTCGGGAACGGTTTCAGTAAAGCCTTCGCATCGATCAGTTTCTGCTTGGCTTCATCAAATCCGTTGAGGTAACAGATCATAAAAGTCGAGGGCAGATTCTGCAGATCCTTGTTTTCCCTTTCAGAAAGCAATATTCCCTTCTGCAGCTTGTCAATCAATGAAAGGTTCGAATTGTAAATGTGGTACAGCATCTTGCGGTTGAACTCGGGCGGCTCGAACAGCATCTCGCGCTCAATCTTATAATAGCCGTTGTCGAAAAAACGGATCGTCTGCTTCTCCAAAGGATAATAGCTCGTCTTGTCGTTCAGGCCCAAAGGCACATATTCCAGAATCGTAAACGTATGCTCGTCAAACGTAATCGTCACATCGTCCAAAGCCGAGTAGAATAGTTTGATCTGTTCGTTAATCAGCGAAATATCTACCCGGGACAAAAAGGTCTTGTCGCGCACTTTCTTTTGCACGCCCGCCCAGCAAATCACAAACAATTCCTTAAAAACCTTATACTTGGGCGTCATGTCGCGGTGCTTCACATTCATAAAATCGATCACGCCGTCAAGCGTATACTCGATGCTGTTGCGCGAATTGTTCTCAATCCCGATCACTGTTTCGAGGTTTTGGTAATTCTTCTCAAACGGCCCTTCAAGCGGAATCGAATTGCTGCCGCGCCGCACAAAAACAGTGTTCGCCACAATCGTATGGATGCCTTTCTTAAAAAAGGAAACCCTGTTTTTCGGCTTGATCGTCACCAAACCCACAACTTTGTCCTTGGGCAAATTCGGAAACGGGACATTCTCATACTGGATTTTCGGAGGATTTTCCAAAAACGCATTCACCAGGTTCTGGATCCGGCTGTCGTCAAAAAAATCATCGCCCACAATCTCATTGTCCTGGACCTCAACGCCCACAACGATATACGAATTGTTCGTCGGATTTGAATTCGACAACGCGCAAATGTGCTTCAGAAACTTCCCTTTTCCCTCACGCGTATGCAAATTGAGCTGCCGCTTCTTGTCATAAAAACTGCTCTCATCATTGTGAGCCAAAAGGTTTTTAATCAAAAGCCGCTTGTTTATCATAAAAGAATTTTCATTCTGGATATCGTCATTGCGAGCAAAGCGAAGCAATCTGCTGACGTCAACCTAATTTTTATTTGAAGCATATTCCCGCTGTGCGCTTTATCTTTTCCGGCATTGAAGTATATACCTAAAGCCCGTTGGGCTTTCTCCTCTTAATCTCAAATGCCGCAAAAGGATGCCGCTTCCATCGGGGCTAGGCGATTGTTCAAAATTCAAAATTCGTTAATCAAAATTCAACTTTAAAAATTTTGAACCGATGAGTAACGAACAACGAACTTTGAAGTTACAGATCCTTCTTCACCAAAGTCGCACTCGCCTGCGCCACGGGCAAAATCATCAAGTCTGCAATATTTACATAATACGGCCGCGACACCACAAACAAGATCACATCGGCAATGTCTTCCGCTCTTAACGGCGCAAATCCTTTATAGACATTCGCCGCACGTTCGGCATCGCCCTTAAAGCGCACTTCCGAAAATTCGGTTTCCACCATACCCGGATGAATTGCGCCAACCCGAATTCCGTACGGATTCAAATCCATCCGCATGCCCTGGTTCAACGCGTCCACCGCATATTTTGTCGCACAATACACATTTCCATTTTGATACACTTCCTTCCCTGCAATCGACCCGATATTGATGATGTGCCCTTTCATCCTGTCGATCATTCCCGGAATCACCGCTTTCGAAACATACAATAATCCTTTCACATTAATGTCGATCATCGCATCCCAGTCGTCGGTATCACCAGCCTGAATCGGACTCAAACCATGCGCGTTCCCGGCATTGTTGACCAAAATATCAATAGCGGAAAAACCTTTCGGCAACGATTCGATCGCCTTAAAAGTGGCCGTTTTATCGCGTACGTCAAAAAGCAAAGTGTGGACTTCAGTTAATTTGGAAAGTTCCTGCTGCAGTTCGACCAACCGGTCTTCGCGTCTGCCGCAAATGATGATTTTATAATTGTTTTCGGCAAACAGTTTCGCTGTTGCCCTTCCAATTCCGCTGGTCGCCCCGGTTATCAATGCTGTTATCATTTCTACTTCAAATTCGTTGTTCGTTACTCATCGGTTCAACATTCTAGTCAACTTTTAAAACCTTCTCTTCATTTAAGGGACTTTATTACCCATGCTTTCCGTCCAGATCGCAAACCAATCTTCGAGATCGAGTTTCAGGTCATCTAGTTTTTTCAGGTATTGGATCCGCGCCACATTCACCGTTCCCGCAACGGGGATAATTTTCGCCGGATGCTGTAAAATCCACGCGAGCAAAATCAGATCGGAGCCGACGTGGTATTTTGCGACCAATTCCGCCAGCAGTTTTTTTAGTCTTCTCGTCTGGTCGGTATCTTCCCTGAAAATCGTCCCAAGCGGATTCCACGCCATCGGCCGGATGTTGTGGATTTGCATATAATCAAGGCTTCCGTCAAGCATCGGTTCGAAATGTGTGGCTGAGAATTGGATTTGGTTGTAATCGACCGCCGTATTTTTGCGGATCAGTTCCGTTTGCGACGCCGTAAAATTCGAGAGCCCGAAATCGACAATCTTTCCTTCCGACTTTAATTTCGAAACCGCTTCGGCAATTTCCTCCGACCGCATCAGCGGGCTCGGCCGGTGCAAAAGCAACACGTCGAGGTAATCGGTCTGCAGGTTCTTCAGCGAATTTTCAACCGACCAGATGATATAATCTCCGGAATAATCGTAATGCTTCACCTTGTTATTTCGATTATCGGAAATATGTTGGATGCCGCATTTTGAAATAAATTGCACTTTGCTTCTGTCGATTTTGCTTTCCGTAAAGGCTTTCCCGAATTCGGCTTCGGTCGTATAACCGCCGTAAATATCGGCATGGTCAAAAGTGGTAATCTGGTTTTCAATGCACACGCGGATCAGGCTGGCCATATCAAAAGTGCTCAGCTTTTTGTCCCACACGCCCCAGTTCATCGTTCCGGAAATCACCGGAGAAAGGTTTGTTTTCATGTTTGTTTTTGAATAAGTAATGCCGGATAATTTTCCGGATTTTTGAATGAACTTCATCTAAAATTAATGTGGATTTTTTATGGATTTCACCAATTTTCGATTCGGTCTTAAAATTATAAAAACAAAATCACAAATCATCCTTAAAACCAAAGGTTTCAAAGATATTTTAACCATTTATTAACATCTTCTTACTCAAAAAAAATTCAATTTGCACCGTTAAAAATTACCAACAAACTCAAAGCAACAAAAAACAGGAAATGGAAGAAAATACTGCGACTCTGGACATCAGGGCCATTAATGAAAAAATTGAAAGAGAGAGTGCGTTCATCGAACTGCTCAATATGGAAATGAACAAAGTAATTGTTGGACAAAAGCACATGGTCGAGCGATTGCTGATCGGACTTTTGGGGCAAGGCCACATTTTACTCGAAGGCGTTCCCGGATTGGCAAAAACCCTCGCGATCAACACACTGGCGCAAGCGGTCCACGGAAGTTTCAGCAGGATCCAGTTTACCCCGGATTTATTGCCTGCAGACGTTGTGGGAACGATGATCTACAACATTAAAGCCAACGAATTCTCGATAAAAAAAGGACCTATCTTCGCCAATTTCGTCCTCGCGGATGAGATCAACCGTGCGCCGGCCAAAGTGCAATCGGCGTTGCTTGAGGCGATGCAGGAAAAACAGGTCACTATCGGCGATACGACTTTCAAACTCGACAGGCCGTTTTTGGTTTTGGCAACACAAAACCCGATCGAGCAGGAAGGAACCTATCCGTTGCCGGAAGCGCAGGTCGACCGTTTCATGCTCAAGACCGTGATCGATTACCCGAAAATGGAAGAGGAAAGAATGGTCGTGCGCCAAAACCTCAAAGGGTCTTATGAAAAAGTAAACGCTGTGATTTCTGTCGAACAGATTATCGCTGCACAAGCCGCCGTCCGGGAAGTCTACATGGATGAGAAAATTGAAAAATACATCCTTGATATTGTTTTCGCCACGCGTTACCCTGAAAAATACAAACTCGAAAGCCTCAAACCATTAATCGGATTCGGAGCCTCGCCACGTGGAAGCATTAATTTGGCGACTGCCGCAAAATGCTACGCATTCATCAAACGCCGCGGTTATGTGATTCCGGAAGACGTTCGCGCCGTTGTCCATGACGTATTGCGCCACAGGATCGGCCTGACTTACGAAGCCGAAGCAGAGAACATCACTTCTGTGGATATCATCAACAAAATCGTAAACGAAGTAGAAGTTCCTTAAGAAAGTCCGCAGCAATCAGATCGCAGAATGTAGTCTAAAGCTGCCATCTGAAATCTGAAATTTGCCATCTGAAATCTAAAACATGGATACCAAAGAGCTACTCAAAAAAGTACGAAAAATAGAAATCAAGACCCGAAGGCTGAGCGATCACATCTTTTCGGGCGAATACCATACATCTTTTAAAGGACGCGGAATGACCTTCAGCGAAGTGCGCCAGTACCAATACGGCGACGACATCCGTGCAATCGACTGGAATGTGACTGCGCGTTATAACGAACCGTACATCAAAGTTTTCGAGGAAGAGCGCGAACTCACAATGCTTTTGATGGTTGATGTTTCGGGTTCGGAAAGTTTTGGGACCAAAAACCAATTCAAGAAAGACATTGTGACTGAAATTGCGGCGACCATGGCCTTTTCGGCGACCCAAAACAATGATAAGATCGGGCTGATTTTGTTTTCGGACGAAATCGAATTGTATATTCCGCCGAAAAAAGGACGCTCGCACGTGCTTCGGATTATCCGCGAACTCATCGAGTTCAATCCGAAAAGCAACAAGACCAATATCGAACAGGCGCTTAAATTCCTTTCAGGCACGCAGAAAAAGAAAGCGATCGTATTTGTCATTTCTGATTTTATGGCGGAAGGCTACGAACAGACTTTGAAAATCGCTTCCAAAAAGCACGACATCACCGGGATCCGCGTGTATGACATCCGCGAAGAAAAAATGCCGAATATCGGGATGGTTTCGATGCTCGATGCCGAAACCGGACAAACGCAATTGATCAATACGAGTGCAAAATCGGTACGATTGAATTACGAAAAATACTATCAGGAAAAAGTAAAATATTTTAAGGAAACGTTCAGTAAATCTGGTTCAGGCGTCGTCAATACAAGAGTTGACGAAAGTTATGTGACCAAATTGCTCGGCTATTTCAAATCAAGATAATCATCACTTTCGGGCTTAGGCTTTGAAAGTTAAAAGGAATAATGAAAAACAAAATCTTACTTTTCTTACTGCTATTTTCCGCGACTGTTTTTGCCCAGCAGAAACAAGTTACGACAGCAGTCGATAAGACTAAAAATAAAATCGGCGCCGAATTTAAACTCACGCTCAAAACCAACGTCGACACCTTATCCAAAGTGGTTTTCCCAAACCTCAAAAACTTTGGAGCACTCGAAGTCATCCAGTCGTATCCGATTGATACGGTGAAAAAAGGCAGCCGCTACGAACTCGTAAAAAAATACGGGCTCACGCAATTCGACAGTGGAAAATATACGATTCCGGGAATCCCGGTGCTCATCAACAACAAACCGTTCTTAACCGACAGCATTAAGGTTGAGGTGGCGAACATCGCCGTGGATACGCTGAAGCAGAAAATGTATGACATCAAGGACATCGTTCCGGTCAAAGATTCGGTCGGCGACTGGTGGAAATATTTGCTCGCGGTCATTCTTATTGCGGCGATCGGCTATTTTGTTTACCGCTACATCCAAAAACACCAGCAGAAAAAAGCCGACGAAATGGCTTTCAAAACGCCAATCGAAAAAGCGACGATCTTGCTGCAATCGCTCGAAAAGAAAGAGCTTTGGCAGAAAGGCGAAGTGAAGACCTATTATAGCGAACTCACCGATATTGCGCGGAATTACATCGAAGAGACGATTCACATCCCGGCGATGGAAAGCACGACTTCCGAGCTCATCGAAGGTCTGCGAAACGCTTCCGCCAAAATGAAGATGACGCTCACTCCGGAAACGGTGACCAGCCTTGAACGCGTCCTGCGCCAGGCCGATTTGGTGAAATTCGCCAAATCCAAACCGCTCGATTTCGAAATCACCGAAGACCGCAATAAGATTGAAAAAGTGATTGTAACTCTCGATAAGTCGATGCCAGAAGAAGTCGAAACCGAAGACGAGGCATTGCGTTACGAGCTCATGAAACAGAAAATGCTCAAAAGGCAAAAACGCAACAGGATCCTGATTACCGGCGGAATCGTAGTATTTCTTTTATTCGCTACGACGACTTATTTTGTGGTGACGAAAGGTTTCACTTATGTGAAAGACAACGTACTCGGAAATGAATCGAAAGATTTGTTCGAAGGCGAATGGGTTGCCAGCGAATACGGCGATCCGGGCGTGAAAATCGAAACGCCGAAAGTACTCAGGCGCCAAAAAAATTCAGACGCGGTTCCGAAAGACGCCATGGCATTTATCAAAGACATGAATATTTTCGCCTACGGAAGCCTGACCGGCCATTTCTATGTGACGGTTTCGACAATGAAATTCGCCAAAGAAACCCAACTCGATCTCAATAAATCTTACGAAGGGACTTTACAGACTTTGGAAATGCGCGGCGCGAAAAACATCTTTATGAAGCCCGAAGATTTCAAAACCCAACAGGGAATTGAAGGAATCAGAGGCTACGGAACCATGTCGTTCATCGACCCGATCAAACAGAAAAGCATGAAAGTATATTGTGAAATCCTGCTCTTCAAACAGGACAGCGGGTTGCAGCAGATTATTGTGGCGCATGAAGAAGGCGACCAATATGGCCAGCAGATTTTGTCGAGGATCATTAATTCTGTCGAACTTAAAAAAGCAACGCCATGATGAAAGGAGTCACTTTTTTAAACCCGGAATTCTTCTGGCTTTTCATACTGCTTCCGATTGCGGCGATTTGGTTTTTATTGAAATGGAAAAAGCAATCGCCAAGCCTCAAAATCAGTTCGCTCAAAGGATTCCAACATTCGCGATCGATTTTGCCAAAGCTGAAACCGTTTTTATTTGTATTCAGGTTGCTGGCCTTGGCTTCGCTTATTGTTGCGATGGCCAGGCCAAGAACGGTCGACATCAGCAGCAACACCAAAACCACAAAAGGGATCGATATCGTCATGGCAGTCGACGTTTCAGGAAGTATGCTCGCCAGAGATTTGAAGCCTGATCGTATGGAAGCGCTCAAAAGCGTTGCGGCGAAATTTGTCGAGGAACGCCCGAACGATAGAATCGGATTGGTCGTTTATGCTTCGGAAGCGTATACAAAAACGCCGGTGACGAGCGATAAACCGTTGGTTCTGGAAGCGATCAAAAGCATCAAATACGACAATGTATTGCAGGACGGAACCGGAATCGGGATGGGATTGGCCACCGCCGTAAACCGCCTGAAAGACAGTAAAGCCAAAAGTAAAGTCATCATTCTGTTGACCGACGGTGTCAATAATGCCGGGTTTATCGAGCCGGAAACGGCATCGGATATTGCGCGCCAATACGGAATCAAAGTATATACGATCGGAATCGGGACCAACGGAATGGCCGAATTCCCTTATGCCATGGCGCCAAATGGGCAATTGTTGTTTCGCATGATGCAGGTTGAAATCGACCAGGAACTGATGAAAAGTATCGCCAGGAAAACCGGCGGAAAATATTTCCGTGCGACGAGCAATAGCAGGCTCGGAGAGATCTATGAAGCGATCAACAAACTCGAAACGACTGAAATCGAAGAGCTCAAATTTTATGATTATGAAGAGAAATTCCGTCCCTTCGTTTGGCTGGCCGCGGGATTGTTACTGGCAGAGATTGGATTGCGAAACACGGTTTTCAGAAGTTTTATCTAAAGGATTATGTACGAATTAGACGAAAAGAAATATTTATACCTGCTCATTGTCATCCCAATTTTGGTGTTGATTTTTCTGTATATCCAATTCTGGAAAAGGAAAAAACAGCGCGAGTTTGGCGATTTGGAATTGGTGAAAAGACTAAGCCCTGAAAAATCGATTTTCAAACCGGTGCTTAAATTTACCATGCTGCTGTTGGCTTTGGCCGCACTTATATTAGGTTTGGTGAATCCGAAAATCGGGACCAAGATGGAGACCGTAAAACGCGAAGGCATCGATATTGTTTTTGCCGTCGACGTTTCCAAAAGTATGCTCGCCGAAGATGTCGCGCCAAGCCGACTCGAAAAAAGCAAACAATTGGTTTCACAGATCATCAATCAATTGGGAAGCGACCGCATCGGGATTATCGCCTATGCCGGAAATGCATTCCCGGTTTTGCCGATCACGACCGATTACAGCGTGGCGAAAATGTTTCTGCAAAGCATGAATACCGAAATGGTTTCGTCGCTTGGAACGTCGCTTGACGAGGCAATTAAATTGTCGGAAACGTATTTTGATAAAAAGGATAAGGCGAACAAGCTGCTGATTATGATTTCCGATGGCGAAGACCATGGCGAAGGCGCAGAAGCTGCAGCTGAAGAAGCCAGGAAAGCCGGAATCAAAATTATCACCATCGGTATCGGGACAGAAAAAGGCGGGCCGATTCCGCTCAAACGAAACGGCGTCGTGGAAAGCTTCAAGCGCGACAACAACAATGACGTCGTGATTACAAAAATGAACCAGGAAAGCCTCAAGGAAATTGCGAATGCGACCCAGGGCGGTTATATTTACGGCGGCAATACGAAAGAAGTGCTCGAATATGTAAAAAAGGCGCTCGATAATATTGAGAAAAAGGAATTTGAGTCGACACAGATGGCCGATTACCAATCGCAGTTCCAATGGTTCCTCGGATTTGCATTTGCATTGTTGTTCCTTGATATTTTCTTCCTCGAAAGAAAAACCAACTGGATCAAAAAGTTGAATCTATTTAATGAAAAAGACTCATGAAGCATTTAATCCTATATGGCTTTTTATTTTTTGCTGTAGGCGTTTTTGCTCAGGAAAAGGATAAGTTTTTACCGAAAGGC
This sequence comes from Flavobacterium sp., assembly GCA_035317805.1. Taxonomy (GTDB): domain Bacteria; phylum Bacteroidota; class Bacteroidia; order Flavobacteriales; family Flavobacteriaceae; genus Flavobacterium. Next base: position 26,362 of record DATHGE010000339.1, read on the forward strand.
AACACTGAATTTGCCGAAAAAAAATACGTTGATGCCGAAGCGGACTACCGGATTTCACAATCGAAAACCCCGAAATTTGCGGTTTCGTCCTATAATTTAGGAAATTCGATTTACAGGCAGAATGTGGCTAGCGAAGCGAAATATCCGTATCTGAAAGCAATCGAAAGCGCAAAGACAAGACCGCAGAAGCACAAGGCTTTCCACAATCTCGGGAATGTTTTCATGAAAGAGAAAAAATACACGGAAGCGGTCGAAGCCTATAAAAATGCGCTGCGCAACAATCCGGATGATGAGCAGACCAGGTATAATTTCGCATTGGCCAAAAAAATGCTGAAAGACAATCCGCCACCGCCGCCAAAGAAAGACGACAAGAAAAAGGATGATAAGAAAGACAAAAAAGACGACAAGAAAGATCAGGATAAAAAGGATCAGGACAAGAAAGACCAGGATAAAAAGGACGATAAGAAAGACGGCGACAAAGACAAGAAAGACGACAAACCGAAGGATGACAAAGGGCAGGGCCAGCCAAAACCGCAGCCTGGAGATATCCCGAAAGAAAGATTGCAGAACCTGCTCGATGCCGTAAACAATGAAGAGAAGAAAGTCCAGGATAAAGTCAACGCCAAAAAAGTAAAAGGCCGTCCGGTGAAAACCGAAAAAGACTGGTAGCTTTTAAAAGTATCAAACGATCAGACAGACAATGAAAAGGTATTTATTTTTATTATTATTCAGTTTCCAGGGATTGCTGGCACAGGTGCAGTTCGAGGCCAGGGTCAGCAAGGCCACGCTCGGCCTTAATGAAAGGCTGCGCATCGACTTCGTGATGAACGACGACGGGGATAATTTTACGCCGCCGTCTTTTGAAGGCTTCCGCGTTGTGGGCGGACCGAGCCAACAGGTGAGCCAATCCTGGATTAATGGGCGAAGCTCTTTCAACAAATCCTACGCTTATTTTTTATTGCCTTTGCAGAAAGGACCGCTGGTCATTAAACAGGCTTCGGTTGAAATCAACGGACAGATTTATAAAACCAATCCGATAAAAATTAATGTGACCAACGCCGTCGAATTGCCGAAAGACCCGAACAATGCACCGCAGGTTTCCGCAGACGATGCAATCCATTTGGTGGCCGAGGTTTCGAAAGTCAACCCCTATATCAACGAACCGATTACAGTGGTTTACAAGCTGTATTTTAGCTACAACATCGGGATTTCGAACCAAAGGGAACTTAACAAACCCAAGTACAACGACTTTTGGAGCCAGAATATAGAAATCAAACAACTGGTTGCCGAAGACGGAACTTTCAATGGGGAAAGATGTCGTGTCGTCGTGCTCAAAAAAGTCGTATTATATCCGCAAAAATCAGGAAAACTAGAAATCGAGCCACTTTCGATGGATCTGGATTTGCAACTGCCAACCAATCGTCGCGATTTTTTCGGGCGCCCGCAGATTGTGGAAGGCAACAAACGCGTTTCTGCCGGAAGCAAAATCATCAATGTGAAGCCATTACCTGAAAGAGGAAAACCGGTTGATTTCTCCGGTGCGGTCGGAAGTTTTAATTTCAAGGTCACGCCTTCCAAAACCAATCTCAAAAACGGAGAATCGCTGGACCTGAAAATCGCCGTTTCCGGAAAAGGAAATCTCAAGCTTTTTACACTTCCAAAACCGGTCGTGCCGAATTCGCTCGAGATGTATGACCCGGTTCATAAGGAAAATGTGAATACACCCTTAACGGGAATGATTGGCGATATATCAGACAGTTATACGATAATTACACAGTTTAAAGGCAAGTATCCGATTAAGCCGATGTCGTTCACTTATTTTGATTTGGGATCAGGAACTTACAAAACCATCACTTCTCCAGAAATCATGGTCAATGTCCTCGACGGACCGACGGCAGAAGGCGCTGTTGCGCAAAGCAATACCAATTCCGGCGTATCAAAAATTAAGATTTCGGCCAACGAGCAATTCCAGTTTATCAAGCTTAAGACAAATCTTACGCAGGTAAAAAGGAAAGACTTCTTCGGCTCGGGATTGTTTTACGGATTGATGGTAATTCCGTTCCTGTTTATCCCGATCATCGTATTGCTCAAAAAGAAGAAAGAAGCGATCGATGGCGATGTTGTAGGAAACCGGATTAAATTGTCGAACAAACTGGCTAAAAAATACCTGTCGGAAGCCAAAAAACAAACCGGAAACAAAGAACTGTTTTACATCGCACTCGAGAAAGCCATGCACAATTTCCTAAAGGCAAAACTCAACATCGAGACTTCGGAAATGAGCAAGGACAAGATCAGCGAAATTTTATTGTCGCGGAATGCACAGCCGCAAACGGTTTCGGCTTTCATAAACCTGACAGAAAACTGCGAGTTTGCCCGTTATGCGCCATCCTCGGCTGTGGCCATCCAACAGGATTATGACAAAGCGGTGACGATTATCTCCGAACTTGAAAAACAGATTTAAGCAAATGAAAAAATTAGCTTTTATATTCTTATTAATTACCCAATGCTTTTGGGCGCAAAATGGTTTTGACGAAGGCAATGCGCTATATCAAAAGGAAAAATATGCCGAAGCGGCAACGGCATACGAAAATGTCCTGGCTTCAGGAAAACATTCGGCAGCTTTGTATTTCAACCTC